>DAIDBB010000419.1 GCA_027310325.1 bacterium
GAGTAACGCCTCAAACCGTGCCTCTCGACGCCTCGCATCCGGAGCTTTTTGAGCAGCCTGAACAAATTCAGGGTTTTTCAGCAATCTGCCATAATTATAGCAGCCTAGGCACCGAAGATGTCCCTCGGCCTCTTGTGCCTGATGACCAGTATCGCCAAGGCCCCGGCTATGAAGCCGCCTATGTGGGAGTACCAGGCGACCCCGCTCTCGACCCCCACGCTCAGGATCTGTATCAGGAACCAGAGGCCGAGGAATATGACCGCCGGTATCTTTATGACCGTAACGAATACCACGAGGAATACGAGGGTGAATATCTTGGCCCTCGGGAAAAGCAGGAAATAAGCCCCGAGCACCCCTGCGATCGCGCCGCTGGCCCCTATTATCGGCACCTCCGACATCGGGTAGGCGATTATCTGCGCAACGCTCGCTACAACCCCGGTCCCGAGGTAGAAGAGAAGGAACTTGAAGTGGCCGAGGGTGTCCTCGACGTTATCACCGAATATCCAGAGGAAGAGCATGTTGCCCCCGATGTGCAAGAACCCTCCGTGGATGAACATCGCGGTGAGGATCGTAAATGGGGCAGGGACGATCGACGTGGACACGGTCTTTAGATGCGCTATCCGGTAGGGTATCGCCGCGGCCTCGTATAAAAAGGCCTCACGGCCGCGCGGACCCAGGGATATCTCGTAGAGGAAGACGAGCACGTTTGCGGCTATCAAAGCTACGGTCACGTAGGGGAAGGAATATGAAGGGACGTCGTCTTTAAGAGGTATCATCGCTCAAAATCCCCTGAGCCGCCTTGATACACAAACGGGCCGTATATTAAGGTGATATCACCGCATAGCGGACTTGTCAAGGCTCGCGCCTGCGGCGGGCGAAGGTTTAGCGGACCCCACGACGCAAGGCAACGATCAGCCTGCGCGTTTGATAGTGACTTTGCCGTGCGCACGCACCTGCGGCGGGCAAAGGTTTGGCGGACCATTTTGGTTTAGTGGATTATTGAACCACCCGGTCGATATCACTTTTGGCGTGCTTACCGCTTGTTCCTCAAATAAAAAAGCCCCGCTCTGCGGGGCTTTTTTATTCCAGTGAACGGCCCTATCAAAGCGCCTGGGCCTTTTTTACGACCTGCACCCTTTCATAGTCCGAGAATATCCCGTCCGATTCCGGGTAGAGGATATGCTCCTCCTTCATGTTGTGGTCCCCGAGGATGTTAATCAATGCGTGCGTCGACTCCGTTATCTGAGAGGCGTTCTTCGAGTCCGTGGCGTTCAAGATCCTTTCGAGGAGCCCCTTTATCTCGGTATGCTCCATGCGCATGACGAAGGTCGGGCCCGCGTCGCGCATCCCGGTCTTCTCCTCGAACGCGGGGAAGAGTATCTCCTCTTCTATCTGTATATGGCGCCTGAGGCCGAGGTTGAACTCCCTGAAGCCCTTCGAAGCGTCGTCCCACCGCCCTCCCTTGTAAGCGTCCTGGTACCTCTCCATTATGGCGTCGAGCCGCCTGTGGTCGGTCTGCAGGTATTCGGTCACGGTCCTGTTCGGGTCTTTCACGGTCCTCTTGGCTATGGCGACCCTCCAGACCTGCGGGCCCTGCTCAAGGGGCCACCAGTCGAACTCGCCGTCGTGCTCGTTCTGAAATTGGTACAAAAGCGGCTTCGGCTCGTGGTCGTTCACGAGTATGAAGTACTCGCCAGGGCCGAGGCCCTTGAAGGTATTGAATATCATCGGGTGCCTCTCCTTCGGCACCATCTCTCTTACGTCAAGTATCTTCTCCATTTGATGCGCTCCTCCTTATCCTCAAAAAAATAATTGTACGCGATTTTAACGTATATACCTTATTTTGCAGTAATTTTATAGTCAGAAGATATGATAAAAGTCAGTTAGTCCGGAGCCGCTCCGGCCATTTCCGGAAGGAGGGATCTTAGCAGATAAAAGACAAAGGGGCTACATAAATTAATATGCAGCCCCTTTATATTGACAGTAACCGGCCTCAGGCCGATGGTGATTCGATCTTTTTTGATGTGAAGGGCGCTAAGGCTAAGATGGCCATTGCAGGCGCTTCGACCGGAGGGCTTCAGGCGGCACACGGGATGAAGGCGGCCTTCGGAAAGGAGCACGCCACCTCTATAGCGTTCCTTAATACTTCGTCAGGTTATACCTGTTTTACGGAACCCACGGTATGAAAAACGGGCATAAGCGCCGGCGCCTATGGAATGCCTCCATTTGTAAGTAAAGCACAACTCCGGGCCGGGGGGGAGTGAAATAGGGCGGACGTCTCTTTTTGAGGGGGGCAGGGGGCAGGCGGGGGGCCTTTAAGTCCGTATCGCGCAGGAATCCTTTACTCCCACCATCCTCAGGAAGGCCATCATGGGGCACCAGTTGGTGAAGAAAGACTGGAAAAGATTCAGCCCCACAAAGCCCGTGAAAAGGAGCCAGTACTCGGAATGCACCCTCGATAGCACAAGAGACACGATGATGAACACCCCGGCTATGAGCCTTAAATACCTGTCGACAGTCATAACTTATATTCTCCTTCAATTGTTTGGCAAGCCCGGACGCTGCCTTAAATCCTGAAAAAAAAGAAGCTACTTGATACGTTTTGCGATCTTCCGGGTGTCTTCGAGCTGTTCGAGGAGAACGGCCTTCATGAGGGCGCACGCATCGACTATCTTGGGGTTGCTTATCCGGTAGAAGATATTGACCCCGTCGCGCCTGGAAGCTACGACCTTCCGCTGCCGGAGGACCGCCAGGTGCTGCGAGACGTTGGCCTTCGATATGCCGAGCCTCCGGACAAGCTCCCCGACGGATAGCTCCCCCTCCTTAAGAGAGGCTATTATCTCGAGCCTCTTGGGGTTAGCGAGCGTCTTGCATATTTCGGCCTGGAGCTCGAAGACTTCTTTCTTCATATTTTAATTATTGCGAAATATTGAAACCAAGTCAAGCGGAAAAGGGCCGGTTGACAACGGGCCTTTCCGTGATAGGCTTGATTCCAGCCATTCATACTAAAGGAGGATAATGACCTATATGGAAAGAAAAGGCACAGTGACCCTAAAATCCAGGCCCGTGACCCTCATAGGCCAGGCATTAGAAAAAGGCAACAAGGTCCCGGACTTCGTCGTCCTCGACAAGGACCTGTCAGAGGTCTCGCTCAAGGACTTTGCCGGCAAGGCAAAGCTCATAAGTGTGGCGGTATCGCTCGATACCCCGGTCTGCGACACTCAGGCGCGCAGATTCAACGAGGAAGCGGCACAGCTTCCGGACACGGTCGCCATAATGAATATAACGATGGACCTGCCTTTTGCAATCGGCAGGTTCTGCTCCACGGCCGGGATAGACAGGATAAGGACGCTGTCGGACTACAGGGACGCCTCGTTCGGCATGGCCTTCGGGACCCTCATAAAGGAGTTCAGGCTCCTTGCCCGCGCCATATTCCTGGTGGACAGGGACAATATCCTCAGGTACTCGGAGATAGTGCCGGAGGTAACGGGACAGGTAAACTTCGAAAAAGCTCTATCAGAGACGAGAAGCCTTCTGGCGAAGACCTGATCCATTTTTCCCGTAAGGCCAGCTAAACCTTTGCCCGCCGCAGGCGCGTCAGGGCTTGTAGAACATCAGGTCCCTCGCGTAAGGCGAGACTATCTGGTTAAGCCTCTGCACTTCCTTGTACTTGAGGGACATGAAGTTCGACGCGATATATGCGTTCTCCTTCACCTGGTCCGGGGTGTCGCATCCTATGACCCCGATGGAAATGGGCTGAGAGAGGGCGTAGCAGAAAAGGAGCTTTTTCGGGGCGTTGAAGTTCCCTCTCAGATACAGCTTCATGCCCATGACCCCGGTATCCTTGGCCCCGGCTATGGGCACTATCTCCTCGAGAAAGCACTTGTAGTGCGGCTCGGCGGGGTTTACGGGTATGAGGACCGTGTCGAAGTCGAAGGTTTCGAGGCACTTTCTTATGATGGCCGGGTCGTGGTGGCCGGTCATGCCGATGAACCTAGTAAGCCCCTTGTCTCTCGCCTCAACGAAGGCCTCCATAGCCCCGCCCGGCGCGAATATCATCCTGAAGTCCTCCTCGCTCCGGACGTCGTGTATCTGCCAGAGGTCGAGGTGATCGGTCTTCATCCTTGACAGGCTCTCTTCAAGGTGCTTTAGCGCCCCGGCCCTGTCCCTGGCGTGGGATTTGCTCGCGAGAAATACCCTGTCCCTTTTTCCCTGGAGAGCGTTTCCGTAGTAGGACTCGCTCTCCGAATAGGCGTTGGCGGACTCGAAATAATTGACGCCGAGGTCAAGCGCGGTATTAATGACGAGGTCGGCCTCCTTGCCCTTTCCCTCGCTCCTTAAAACCCCCTCGCCGCCGAGGCCGAATATCGTCACCTCGACGTTGGTCTTGCCGAGCCTCCTTTTCGGGATCGGCTTTTCAAGGGGCCTGGAGAGATGGTCATCGGGCGTGAGTTCAAAAGGGTTTGCCATTTTTATTCGGGGACCTTTCTTTTTTCGCGGATTCTTCGGCTCTTACGCTGGACTTTATCATATACTATCATAAAATAAAATATATGGGAATCAACGACGCCTCCGTACTGGCGATGCTCAAAAGGAGGGGTTTCAGGGTCCTTTCGCATAACCCCACGGGGAACCTTTTCTTTCCGCATACGAAGCTAGAGGACAGTTTCTTCGAGGACGCCCTTTATGAGATGCTCAAAAAATACTCTTTCAGGATATTCATAAGGGACGTCATAAAGAACAGGAAAAAATTCGCCGCAAAAGACCTCCTCAAGTACTCGACCCTCGAGTGGGTCGAAAGCTACATCGCCTTCCTCCTCGAAAGGGGGGTGATCGACGAGACGGGCCCTGGGCAGTACACGCTCAGGTCCGAGACGGTCTTCAGCTTCGGCGACACCCTCGAGTGGTTCGTTGCCGCCATATTCGAAAGGGAGCTTTCTTCGCCCGCCCTCTGGGGGGTAAGGCTCGGCGGGACCGACGCAGGGGGCGACTACGACGTCATAGCCGCGGTCGAAGGGGAACTCGTTTACGTCGAGGTCAAATCTTCCCCGCCGAAAAATATCGAGGAGCTCGAGGTGGCGGCCTTCCTCAAGAGGGCCGAGACCCTCGGCCCCTCGATAGCCGTATTTCTCGAGGATACGCGCCTGCGCATGAAAGACAAGATAGTCCCCTTTTTCGAGAACGCGGTAAAGGCGAGGGGCCTCGAGGTAAAAAGGCTCCACGACGAGACCTTCTCCATAGAGGACAAGGTCTTCATAACGAATAGTTTTCCGGATATCGCGGCCAACATCGGCTCTTGCGTGGAGCGGCACCTGAGGGGCAGGAGGTTCTGGGGGTAAGGATTTAATGGGGGATTAAAAGCCTGGTAAATCAAGTGGCAGGATGGTAAGATATTGTTACCACCCTGAGGCATCCGCAAATGGAATGACCTTATGAAAAAGATAGTAAACTGGCTCATACACATCGAGGAAACCGCTAAAAAGTTCTATGAGGACGCCGCCAACAGGTTCGCTGACGACAAGGACCTTTCCGGCCTTTTGAGGGAGCTTTCAGAGGATGAAAGACTCCATTATGAGGCGGTGGTCAGCGCCTACGAGCTTATAAACATCGAAGACTTGCCCGCCCATATATTCCTCGACAAGGAAACCATGGAGGGCATCGAGAACTTCGCCCTCACGTGCCGGAAGAAGCTCGATGAAGGCGCCCTTTCAAAGACCGAGCTCATGGACGCGATAATAACGCTCGAGACCTCGGAGTGGAACGGGCTCTTCCTGTATGTGATCAACTCGCTTAAGAAAAGGCTGGAAAAATCCCACCCGGCCGTCTCCAATATCCGGGAGCACAAGGACCGCATAAGGAAGTTCGTCGACGTCCATCCGGAATTCAAGACGTTCCGCGACAGGGTAAACCGCATGCCGGACGTGGCGAGGGAAAGCCTTCTTGTGGTCGACGACGAAAAGGCCCTGGCGAATATCTTCAATATCCTTCTCAAAGAGCAGGGAAACGTCGTTACCGCATCGAACGGCAAGGAGGCGCTCGAGAGGCTCTCCGAGAGGTATTTCGCGGCGATCGTCTCCGACGTGGACATGCCTGTCATGGGCGGGATCGAGTTCTATGAAGAGGCCATAAGGATGTATCCGTCGCTAAAGGACAGGTTCATCTTCCTCACCGGGCGTCTTGACGGCGCCAGGTTTGATTTCTTGAAGCGCAACCGCCTCCGGTTCCTTGAAAAGCCCGCCTCAATAAAGGACGTACGCAGGTCGGTTGCCGAGATAATCGAGGCTCACAGGCGCCGTTAGGGGGATTTTCCCGGCTCCTCCTCTCCCTTTTGCCTCAGGTAGAGCTTGCACTCCTCGCTTCCGATCCAGTCTATTTTCATCATGTTGGTTGCGCCGCGCATGCCGACCCTGGTCCCGGATACGATAACTATCGTATCGCCCCAGCCGGCGATGCCGTGATTAAGGAGGGCCGCCTCGCCCCTGCAGATCATCTCGTCCGTGTGCCCTCCGAACTCGATCGCGAACGGCCTTACCCCCCAGACGAGCGAGAGCCTCCTTTGAGTCTTCTCAAGGGGCGTAAAGGCGACTATGGTCTGCGCGGGCCGATGCTTCGACAGGATCCCGGCGGTCTCGCCGGTCTGGGTGAAGACGACTATCGCCTTCGTGTTTTTTACCTCGCTTGCTGCGGCGGCGGCCGCGAAGGCCACGGCCTGGGCAAAGGACCCGGGACTTCCGTCTTTTCTCCTTAGCATGTGCTTGTGCGCGAGGGCCGCCTCTTCAGCCTCCCTCGCTATCTTGGCCATCATCATTACGGCCTCGGCCGGATGGTCCCCCACTGCCGTCTCGCCTGAAAGCATGAGCGCGTCGGTCCCGTCGAAGACGGCGTTCGCAACGTCCGAGGCCTCGGCCCTCGTGGGCCTCGGGTTTTTTATCATCGATTCGAGCATCTGTGTCGCGGTTATGACGATCTTGCCGGCCTCGTTCACCTTCGAGATTATCTTTTTCTGAAGGACGGGTATCTCCTCCGGGGACATCTCGACCCCCAGGTCACCTCTCGCTATCATTATGCCGTCGGCCTCTTCGATTATGGCGTCGAGGTTCTGGAGCGCCTCGGCCTTTTCTATCTTGGCTATGATCGGGATCTCGGCGCCGAGCTCGCGTATGCGCTCCTTCGCTTCGAAGACGTCCGAGGCGCTTCTGACGAACGAGAGGGCCATGTAGTCCACGCCTCTTTCAACGCAGAACCGGATGTCCTCGATGTCCTTCCTGAGGAGGAAGGGGGCGGTTATGTTTACGCCGGGCAGGTTGACCCCCTTGTGCTCGCCGAGGACCCCGCCGAATACTACGCTGCAGTCGATCGTCTTGCCGGACACCCCCAGGACCTTTAGCTCGATAAGGCCGTCGTCGATAAGTACCCTGTCTCCCGGCTTTACGTCCCTGTAAAGGCCGCCGTAGGTCGTCGAGATCATGTCCTTGTCGCCGGGGGCGTCATCCGCGGTTATGGATACCTTTCCGCCGGTCATGAGCTCGACGCTCCTGCCTTTAAGAAGCCCGGTCCTTATCCTCGGCCCCTGAAGGTCCATCAGGACGGCCACTGGAAGACCGAGCCTTTGAGAGGCATTTCTAACTGCCGATATCGCGCGGTCGTGCTCTTCGATCGTGCCGTGAGAAAGGTTAAGCCTCACGACGTCCGCGCCCGCAAGGAGCACTCCGGCGACCGTGTCACCGGTATTGGTCGCCGGGCCGAGGGTGGCTATTATCTTCGTCTTTCTGACGTCTTGGGGCTGGGCCATTTTTAAAGTTTAGCAGATTTTTTAAGTACCTGTACTTGAAGGTAAAATATAGGCTACAATGATACAGGGAGGACTAAAAAATGATACTCGGCGACTTCGAGATACACCCGGTGAGCGACGGCCATTTCAGGCTCGACGGCGGGGCCATGTTCGGGGTAGTCCCCAGGACCCTCTGGGAAAGGACAAACCCGCCGGACGAAAAGAACAGGATACGCCTCGGGCTCAATCCTCTCCTTATAAAGACCCCTGACCTTAACATACTGGTAGATACCGGTATCGGCCCCAGGTGGGACGAAAGGAATAGCGCAATCTACGGGATCGAAAGGGACCCGACGCTCCACGAGTCCCTCGAAAAGCTCGGCATGACCGAAGAGGACATAGACATAGTGATAAATACGCACCTCCACTTCGACCATGCGGGCGGCAATTGCGTCGTGAGGGACGGAAAAACCGTGCCGGCATTCAGGTCGGCCAAGTACGTCGTCCAGAAGGGCGAGTGGGATGACGCCATGAACCCGAACGAGAGGACGCGGGCCAGCTACCGTCCAGGGGACTTCGTGCCCGTTAAGGAGGCCGGCCTATTTGAGCTTATAGAGGGGGATAAGGTGATAACCGAGGGCGTAAAGGTCTTCAGGACCGGAGGACACAACAGGAACATACAGCTCGTTAGAATAGAATCGAAGGGTGAAACGGCGGTATTCCTGGGAGACCTGATACCGACGGTTTCGCACCTCAATTACCCGTACATCATGGGGTACGACCTATTTCCGATGGAGACCCTCGGGTTCAAGAAGGAGATAATCGCGAAGGCGGCCGAAGAAAGGTGGCTACTCGCCTTCGAGCACGACCCGGACTCAAGACTGGGCTACGTGGCCCTTAAAGAAGGCATTCCGGAGTTCGAGAAGGTCCTGTAGCCGGCTAGGAGAGGACCTTTTCGAGCCTTTCCCTCCTGCCGTCCTCGGCCTCGAAGAACCGGAGCTCCCGCCTGGATTCGAACGCGATAAGGCGGTTTACCCTTACCAGAAGCTCATCGAACCTGAAGGGCTTTGTCAGGCAGTCGTCGGCCTTTATCTCCGCTTTTTTCAGGTCCTTGAACTCTTCCATTGCGGTAAGAATAAGAACAGGCGTGTTGACGCGCTTTTTTCTCAGGGACTTTATGATGGAAAAGCCGTCAAGCTTCGGGAGCTTCCTGTCGAGTATGATTGTATCGGCATCGCGGGCCAGGGCCATCTTGAGGCCCTCCTCGCCATCGCAGGCGACGTCGACTTCGTAGCCCGCTTCAGCGAGACCCTGCCTCAATATCCCGGCAAGGTCGAGATCTTCTTCTATTATAAGCACTCTTCTCGTGTTCTTCACGTCGTACTCCTTCGCCCCTATTCGGGGCCGCGCTCAGCGGAAACGGTCCGCCGGAAGAAGCGGTTCAACCGGTCTATCTCTTCTTTTGAGAAGGTCCAGAGAAAATAGTTCATTCATTTATCAGCACATACCACTATAGCATGCCCGAAGATTTGATATTACTTGCCCTGATCAATTATTGTCAAGGCGATAGTTTGGTAAAAAAAAACCATGAAAGATTGAGGGATTATCAAAAAGTCAAAAGCCTGAAATTTACGCCAAAGGTGCTCAAAAGAAGGAGGATATTTAAAAATATGACAAACCCGCCGCAGAGGTAAAGGAGCGTGTTCTCGGTCCTGCCGTTCGCGTACCCGCCCATCACCTTTCTGCTCCTGGTAAGGATTGTGAGGGGGATTATCGTAAGCGGGAGCTGTATCGAAAGCGCCACCTGGCTCCAGATAAGGGCGCGGTACGTGTCCCCGATGGTCATTATGACGAGGATGGCCGGCACCGAGGTCAAGAGGACCCCTGTCCTGAACCATGAGTTCCGGGGCTCTATCTCATGGCCGAGAAACCCCGTGAATACGGTCCCTCCGGCAAGGCACGCGGTTATCGAGGACGATATCCCCGAGCAGAGCAGCGCCACGGCGAAAAGGAACCTCGCAAGCTCTCCGGCCAGAGGCCTCAGGGTCTCGGCGGCCTGTTCTATGTCGGTGACTACGAGGCCGTGCCTGAAAAAGACCGCAGCCGCGACTATCACCATGGCGCTATTTATAAGCCAGCCCGCGCCCATGGCCGCGATGGTATCGAGGAACTCGTACCTCAAAAGCCGCCGCTTTTTTTCAGGGTCAGAAGCGGCCCAGTTCCTTTTCTGGATGACCTCGGAGTGGAGGTACATGTTGTGCGGCATCACCACGGCCCCGAGCACCGCCATGGCTATGACGATCTGCGATGAGCCAAGCCGAGGCGCGACGCTTCCGGCTACGGCCCCGCCCCAGTCAGGGCCGACCATGTACAGCTCGGCTAGATAGCTGAACCCTATTATGGAAACGAAGGATATTATGAGGTGCTCGATCGCCTCGTATCTCTGGACCGTGACGAGCGTAAGAATGACGGCCCCGGCGATGATCGTTGAGATCGCAAGCGGCAGGCCCGTATGTATCCTTACCCCTATGGCCGCCCCGAGGAACTCGGCCAGGGCCGTGGCAACGCAGGCGAGCATTATCGACCCCCCCAGTATCCGGTTGACCCATGCCGGAAAGTGGACCCTGCACGCTTCCGCAAGGCAGCGGCCCGTTACGATCCCGAGGTGGGCCGAGAGGTGCTGCAATACTATGAGCATGAAGGTAGAAAGGAGTATCACCCAGAGGAGCGAGTAGCCGAACTGGGAACCCGCGGCTATGTTCGTCGCCCAGTTGCCCGGGTCTATGAACCCGACGGTAACGAGGAACCCCGGGCCGAGATACCTTAAGAGCTCGAGGTTAAAGGGTTTTTTTCTTAAGAGCCGCAACTTCGGGGACCCTCTCTTATATATTATTTACGACCGCTCCGCCGATGACGACCGCGCTAAACTTAAGCTTCTGATGAAGAGGCGTTCTGATAACGAGCCTTTTCCTGGCGATCTCCGCCTTTTCGATTACGCCGAGGGAAATATCCACGTTAAGCTTATCCCTTAGCGATACGATCCTTCCCTCAAGCCCTGAGAACGCCGCCTCCCTCGTGAATTCGACGCCGGCTTTTTCGAGGGATACCTCGATTGTGCGGGACGACTTAAAGTATTCTCTAAACTTTTCCGCCCGCCATTCGGTCCTTTTTACCCGGCTTTTTACCCTTACACCGTTTGGCACCGGAAGCCTCCATGTTAGCGGTTTTTCACGGTACCTTAAAGGGTCGAGTATATGCGAAAGCTCGCCGGCCCTTTCAAGGCCGATTATGACGTCAGGCAGGATAAGGTCAATCTTGTAACGCTTGAGGACCCGCCCCGCTGGCTCTTCTATGAGCCCGGTGGTATCGATGACGACCTTGTCGCAGGACGCTCTCGCGCTATCGACCATGCGCCGGGCCCCAACGACCGTTGGAAGGAGGTTGCCCGGCGGGCTCAAAGCGCCGGTGAAATAAAAGCCTTCCTCCTTTATCCCGGCTAAACCGTCGAACCGCCCGCTAATTTTTCCCCATGAGACTGAAGTGGGGACGCCTATGTTCGATTGGCCCATGTCCAGGTCGACTACGGCCCTCGGGCCTGAAAGGAAGGCAAGGAGCGATTCGACAAGGGTGGTTTTTCCCGTGTCAGCCCCTCCCATGACGAGGATGGTCCTCGTTCCTTTATCTTCGAGGATCCTAAGAAAGCTGTCATTTTTTATGAATTGCTCTACGCCCAAGGTCAGGAGGCCCTTTTCTTAAATCTTTTGTCCGTGCGGACGGCAATTCGTTTACCGAGCATTTAATAAATGACGATTTTTTTGCTAAGGGGTGTTGCTAAACAATCGCCGTGCGCAGCATTTTATATCATAGCATAAACCCGATTTTTCGGGCTTTTCAGGCCCGATCAAAAAAATTGTGCGTGTCAATATCGTCCGCACGGTTCAACAGTCCGCCATGTCCAAAATGGACCGCCGAACATTTGCCCACCGCAGGTGCGTGCGCACGGCAGCGTCAATATCGTCCGCACGGTTCAATAGTCCTCCATGTCCAAAATGGACCGCTGAACATTTGCCCACCGCAGGTGCAAAAAAAATGGATTTCAGGCTTTTTTCCTTTGACATTTTTTTACCTTTTGGTAATAATTCAAAATGCTTTTGGAAACATTGGGTATTTTAACGCTTTTTAAGGGAAAAGCGCGCCATTCCTACGTAGGCGCTTTTTTGGTCTCGGAACTTTGCTAAAGAGGACTCCGTTATACGAAACGCATAAGGCCCTGGGCGCGCGTATTGTCGAGTTCGCGGGCTGGGAGATGCCCGTCCAGTACTCGGGCGTAATAGAAGAGCACCTTGCGGTCCGCAATAACTGCGGGCTTTTCGACGTGAGCCACATGGGCGAGATCGAGATATCCGGAGAAGACGCCCTCGCGGCAGTCCAAAGGCTCATAACGAACGACGTGGAAAGGGTCGTCGACGGCCAGTGCCAGTATACGGCCGTCTGCTACCCGAGCGGCGGCGTCGTTGACGACTGCATCGTCTACAGGTTCGATAAAAAAAGGTTTCTCATCTGCGTAAACGCCTCCAATACCGAGAAGGCCTTCAAATGGATGCGTGAGAATGGCCAGGGGGCCGCGGCCGTAAGGGACGTAAGCGCCAGTTACGCGCAGCTCGCGCTTCAGGGCCCTTTTTCGGCAGAGGTCCTGAGGCCGCTTTTAACCATAGACCCGGAAAGCATCAGGCATTTTCATTTTGCCGTCACCCCCATAAAGGGCTACGACGCCATAATATCGAGGACCGGGTATACCGGAGAGGACGGCTTCGAGCTTTACTTCGACCCCAGGGGGGCCGTTGCTATCTGGCAGGCCATAATGGAGGCGGGGAAGAAATACGGGATACTCCCGATAGGCCTCGGCGCCAGGGACACATTGAGGCTTGAGATGGGGTACCCCCTTTACGGCCACGAGCTCTCGGAGACCATAACGCCCCTTGAAGCCGGGCTAAAGAAGTACGTGAGACTCGAAAAGCCGGACTTTATCGGCAAGGACGCCCTCGTTAAGCAGGCCTCAGGCGGGCTTGCGAGGACCCTTGTGGGGATCAAAATGTCGGACCCCGGGGTTCCGAGGGCGGGCTACGAGATACAGAAGGCCGGGAAAAAAACCGGCTACGTAACAAGCGGCACGCTATCTCCGTCGCTTAAGCTCGGCATAGCCATGTGCCTTGTCGAGCCGGGGTTAAAGGAGCCGGGAACGGAGCTTGAATGCGTGATAAGGGATAGAAAAGCCAAGGCGGTCGTCACGAAGCTCCCCTTCTACGACAAGAAGGCAGCCGCCGGGGCCGCAAAATAAATTCAGCGAAAAAGTTTTCTTGGATAATAAAAAAGGAAAGGAGACAATGTATGGAGTTCCCGAAGGACCTTAAATATACGAAGGAACACGAGTGGCTCAAGGTCGAAGGAAACATAGCCACTGTCGGCATAACCGACTACGCCCAGGACTCCCTCGGAGACGTCGTCTACGTGGAACTGCCGCAGGAAGGGGGGGCGGTCACCAAGAACGAGCCTTTCGGAGTCGTCGAGTCGGTAAAGGCGGTCTCTGACCTCTACTCTCCGGTAAGCGGCAGCGTTAGCGAGGTGAACGACGCCATTATAGACAGTCCCGAGGCGATAAACGAGGACCCGTACGGGGACGCGTGGATGATAAAGGTCGAGATTGCCAACCCGGGGGAGCTTGACGACCTCATGACAGCCGACGAATATCAGAAGTACGTCGAAGAAGAGAAATAAGTCCGGAACTTTCAATTGCCTTATATACCGCATACAGAAAAAGACATAGAAAAGATCCTGAAGGGAGCCGGGGCCTCGTCGGTCGAAGACCTTCTTGGCGGACTTCCCAAGTCGATCAGGGTCAACGGCAGACTGGACCTTCCGGAGGGCCTTTCGGAGCAGGACCTCGCGCGGGTCCTTTCGAGTCTCAGCCGGAAGAACGCAACGGTCGGGGAGTATTCAAGCTTCCTCGGCGCCGGGGCGTACGACCACTACATCCCCGCGGCCGTCAGAAGCCTGGCGTCAAGGTCGGAGTTTTTCACGGCCTACACGCCCTACCAGCCCGAGATAAGCCAGGGCACCTTGCAGGCGATATTCGAGTACCAGACGCTCGTCTGCCAGCTTACGGCGATGGACGTCGCTAACGCCTCGCTCTATGACGGCGCCTCGGCTGTCGCCGAAGCGGTCCTCATGGCAAGGCGCATAACCGGCAGGGACAAGGTCCTTTTAAGCGGGGCGCTACATCCGGAATACCGCGAAACCGTCAAGACCTATCTGAAGGGCGCCGGCGACAACGTCTACGATCTCCCTTTTAGCGCCGAGGCCGGCACCACGACCCCCGGTGCGATCGACGGGACTTACGAGGGCGCGGCCTGCCTGGTCGTCCAGCACCCTAACTTCTTCGGCTGCCTCGAAGACGTCGAAACACTTGCCGAGATCATACACAGGGACAAGGGGCTACTCATTGTCGTCGTAACGGAGCCGGTATCCCTTGGGCTACTTAAGCCCCCTGGCGAATCCGGGTGCGACATTGCCGTCGGCGAGAACCAGTCCTTCGGAAACTCCCTAAACTACGGCGGGCCTTATCTCGGCTTCATGGCCGTAAAGAGCGGGTTCGTCCGGCAGATGCCCGGAAGGCTCGTCGGTCAGACGACGGATAAAGACGGCAACAGGGCCTTCTGTCTTACCTTCGCCACAAGGGAGCAGCACATAAGAAGGGAAAAGGCGACATCCAACATATGCACGAACCACGGGCTCTGCGCGCTCATGGCCTCCATTCACTTGTCCAGCCTCGGGAAGGGCGGACTTAAGGATCTCGCGCGCCTTAATCTTTCAAAGGCCGAGTACCTCAAGAAAAAGCTCATCAAGATAAAGGGCGTAAAGGCGGCGTTTAAGTCGCCCAGCTTCAACGAATTTACGATAACGCTAAACAAAAACCCCCAGCCGGTACTGAATAAACTTCTTAAAAAGGGCATAATCGGCGGCCTGGCGCTGAAGAGGTTCTACGAGGGACTCGACAGGCACATCCTTGTCTGCGCCACTGAGATGAACTCAAGGGAAGAGATCGACAATTTCGCCGCCGAGCTTTCAAAGGCAATAAAATAGATAATTTAAAACCGCAGCAAAACAGGCTTTGCGAGAGACCATTAAAGAGATGAAAGCAAACGGCACAAAAGGCCTCCTCCTTGAAGAGGCACTGATATTCGAAAAATCGTCTGAAGGCAGGATTGGCGTCGCGCCGTCCGCGTTCGACGTGCCCGCCTCGGACGTCGAAAAGGCCGTCCCCAAAAAATTCCTGAGGGGCGATATCGTTGGTTTTCCGGAGGTGGCCAAGATAGACGTCGTCCGCCACTACACGCGGCTTTCGCAGTGGAACTTCGGGGTCGATTCGGGCTTTTACCCGCTCGGCTCATGCACCATGAAGTACAACCCGAAGATTAACGAGGAGATAGCAGGGCTTCCGGGATTTTCGAACCTACATCCCTATGAGCCCGAAGAATTGACCCAGGGGGCATTAGAGCTCATGTACGATCTCGAAGACTACCTCTGCGAGATAACCGGGATGGACGCGGTCACGCTCCAGCCTTCGGCAGGGGCGCACGGAGAGCTCTGCGGGCTTCTCGTCATGTCGGCCTATTTCAAGGACAAGAAAAAACCGAGGACAAAGATAATAATCCCGGATACTGCCCACGGCACGAACCCGGCGAGCTCTCACCTCGCTGGCTTCAAGGTCGTCCCCGTAAAAACAGAAGGGAAGGGCGTCTTGAGTGTCGAGGCCGTAAAGGCCGTGATGGACGAAGAGACCGCGGGCGTCATGCTCACGAACCCGAATACGATAGGGCTATTTGAGGCGAACATAAAAGAGATAGCCGAAGCCGTCCACGCCAAAGGCGGGTTCCTCTACTGCGACGGCGCGAACATGAACGCGCTCATGGGGCTCGTGAAATTAGGCGACCTCGGCGTCGACGTTGTCCAGCTTAACCTCCACAAGACCTTTTCAACGCCCCACGGCGGAGGCGGCCCGGGGAGCGGCCCGGTCGGCGTAAGAAAGTCCCTGGCGCCGTACCTCCCGGTCCCCAGGATAAAAAAGGCCGGTAAAACCTACTCGCTCGACTTTAATAAGCCGAAGACCATCGGCAGGCTCAAGGCCTTTTACGGCAACTTCGCCATAATGGTCAGGGCCTATAGCTACATAAGGCGCATGGGCGCGGAGGGTTTGAAGAGGGCCGCCGAGGCCGCTATCC
>DAIDBB010000421.1 GCA_027310325.1 bacterium
GGTGTGTGTCTTTTGCGCGCCATCTTCAGGTCTCCTTTTTGGTGTTTTAACACCCGGAGACTCTACTTTCAAGTGGCTTTAATTTCAGGGGAGAGGTCACGAGCACATAACCACCCCTGGCCTATATTGACTATCTTCCTCTATGACGTGGCTGCCAGCTCTGGAATCCCCTGACTTTCATCCTCCACGACCTCAAGAACTTTTATGAATACCACAGTGTGTGCGTCGAAATCCTCCTCAGCCAGTCAATCATAGTCTTAAGCTGTTCATCCCTGTCTGTTTCCATTGACGCAGCGCCTCTCTTTCATAACAAGATATCCTTTCAGGTCGTTCAGATCGTGAAAGGCCGTAGCTACGTTCCTTATCTCCAAAGACGTCATATCAGGACGCCCAACGCACAGGATCTTCTTCCCCAGGTTCTTGAGATGGTTGAACACAACCATGAAATCGGAATCCCCGCCGAAGAACACCAGTTCGTCATACCTGTCGATCTCGGTCAGAAGCCTGAAAGCTATCTCCACATCCATGTTGCCCTTTATCTTATCCGGCAGCACCTTGACTTCCTTGTCGATGACGTTATATCCGCTGTATATCAGCGCCTTCCTGAAGGCGTGATACCTGCCGATCTTTTCAACCTCCGACGCCGGAGGATAAGCGGTGAAATAAAAGGCCCCGCTCATCTTCTTACGGCTGCCGAAATAACGATATGCCTTCTCCCAGTCTATGAACCAACCGTTATTCATCTGCGCGTAAAACATATTTCCGCCATCGACAAACAGCGCAACCCTTTCCTCAGCCACACGACCCTTCCGCTTCTCACCATCAAGTCTCATGGCGTCATGAGCCTCTTCCTTACATGAAGAACACGTTCCTGACCTTAAATCCTCCCACCTTCCGCAAACCCTGCAGATACCATTAGAATCCTTAGCCGTTCCACCTCTGTGAGCCTTAAGTCTCATATTCGTACGCTCCTTGTTCTCTCAGTCTAATAAGCTCGCAATCCCTTAAAAGTCTCATCGTTCGCGACAAAAGCGATGAACCGCCAAACATAAAAACCGATGAACCACCAAACGCGCCAAACAAAACCATCAATCTTCAAAAAGCTCATCGACACCTCTCAAATCTTCTTCAGCTCCGGATGCCTTCTCATCCGCGCCCTTACCCTTAATTTCACCTTCTGGGCTATCCTTACTAAAAACGGCAATGTCTTCGGATTCATTCTAAACCGGCGCCTGCACAAGGAAGCAACCTCCCGTGGGGTCTTTCTCGGGTCCCTCCCGAACTTTTTCTCCAGCCACGCCTCCAAATCCTTCCATACAAGATCGGGATAGGCCATCTCACAGACCAACTGCATCCACTGAAGACGCCTGGCTTCACTGAGTCCGGCAAGAAGTCCATCGATAAAAAGCCTTTGATGGTGGTCATCAACACAATTGATCATCCTGGCGGCCGTGATTGCACTTTTTTCCTGATTCATAATATCCTCATTCCCGCTAAAAGTACCAAACGCACCAAACCGCTGAAGGGAGCTGTCATCAGCCCTGCCAATCGTCTTCCTGGCCGGCATATCCCTCAGGGTGCTTCCGCATGCGCATCAAAACCCTGCATTTTACCCTCCGCGCCATCTTCATCAGGAACGGATACATCTTTAAGTTCGTATGATAGTAATTGACAC
>DAIDBB010000445.1 GCA_027310325.1 bacterium
GTAATAATGGTGGACCTGGTAATTGCAGGTGGAAAGGCATTTCTTGTTGCATTCCGCCTTCTGAAGCTCGAGGTCCCCGTGATTGAATTTTGGTTCGAAGATCCTGCCCCAGTCTTTTTCGCTCGAGTAGAGCTCGAAACACGGCGCGAGCGTGCCGTCCATGCGTATTACGAGCGAGTTGTAGCCCGCCCTGCACTTCCACGGGATGTTCTGGTGTCGGATGAACGGCTTCATGGCCCGCAGATGCTCTATGGAGTTGACCATCGGATAGTTCTGTTTATTCTTCTCTATGAGCCAGTCGATCAGCTCGTCGGTCTTCCTGTAATAATCCTCCGTTATCCACAGCCCCTGGTCCTTGAACTTGTAGTGCTCCATGTCCATCACCGGGCATTCATTTATATGGTAATCCGTGCCGATATTGTGGTCATGGGCTATCTCGGTAAGGAGCTTTACGTCCTCGATGTTCTCGGTCGTTATGTTTATATTGAAAAAGACGATATAGCCGTACTTTTCCTTCTGTTTAACCAGGTACTTGAACTGCTGCTCCACGCGTTTGTAGGCCTTGGGCAGCCCGGGTTTCTCCTCGATGACGTCGAGGGCGAGGTTTATGGCCGCCACCCCGGCGTCCCCGACCTTGTCGATAAAGTCTCTGTCAAGCAATATGCCGTTTGTGGGAAGGTACATGAAAAAGCCGTTTTCCGACCCGTACCTGACGACGTCCAGGATGAAGTTCTTCCGGAGGAGCGGCTCGCCGCCCATTATCGCCACCACCCTGCATCCGACGGACTTTAGGAAGTCTATGCTCTTTTTTGCCGTCTCGATGGTCATGCCCTTGAGTTTGTTGTCCCATGTGTAACAGTAATGGCAGTTGACGTTGCACTTGAACTCGGTATAGAGATACGAAAGGAGGGGGCGGAACTGGTTGCCGTAGTAGCGCGACTTCAGATACGGGACGTACCAGCAGCGGAAACCCCTAAGGGCGTTTCGGGCCTTATAGCCGGTCTTTGCTGCCGGAGAGTGATTGGGGTCAAAGGCCTCGTCATCGTGCTGGGACATGCCGTTCGAAAATCTCATAACGTTCCTCCTTTAAAAGGTTTCGCGTGTGCTGAACCGTTATTGCCGAAGGACACCATTTCCATTTATAGTCGGTTTTTTTGAATAGTCAACCTGTCAAGTCCAGGACGGTCCAAATACGCGGAATCTCCCGAATTTTACTGAACGAAACTTTAAAACATGCTATTATCGACGCTAAACCGGGAGAAGAAGGAGACGGGTTGAAGATACGTTTCGTCGGCGGGGCAAGCACCGTAACGGGCTCATGTTTCTACATCGAGCTAAATAAGCTTAAGTTCCTTGTGGAGTGCGGAATGCACCAGGGCAACGGCTCGGATTCCGTCAACCGGAGGGCATTCCCCTTCGCGCCCGATGAGCTCGATTTCATATTCATTACGCACGCCCACCTCGACCATTCGGGGATGCTGCCGAGGGTCATGAAGGACGGTTTTAAAGGCAGGATCTTCTGCACATCAGCCACGTGCGACCTTCTGGAGCCGATGCTCTATGATTCAGCGAGCATCCAGCAGAGCGACGCCGAGTGGCTTACGAGAAAGGGGCTGAGGTCGGGGCTGCCACCGGTAGAGCCGCTCTATGGGGCCGCGGACGTCGAAAACCTTCTGCCGCTTTTTGAGGTAACGCCCTACGACAAGGTGGTCCACCTCGCCCCGGGGCTGAAGTGCAGGTTCATAGACGCGGGACATATACTCGGCTCCTCCACGCTTGAGCTCTGGTTCCAGGACGGCCCCGTTGAAAAAAAGATAGTTTTTTCCGGCGACATAGGGAAAAAGGGCAACCCCATAATAAAAGACCCCCTTTCTCCGGGCAAGGCGGACTTCCTTGTCATGGAATCGACCTACGGGGACAGGGCGCATAAGCCCATGGCGGCGAGCATAGACGAGCTTGTGGCCGCAATAAAGACGACCTTCAAGAGGGGCGGTAACGTCTATATACCGGCCTTTGCCGTGGGCAGGACCCAGGACCTCCTTTATATATTGAATAGCCTCGTCCGGGAAGGACGCCTTTACAGGATTGACGTCTACCTGGATAGCCCCCTGGCCGAAGAGGCCACGAAGGTGTATCTCGCGCACCCCGAATGCTTCGACGAGCAGGCGCGCAAGTTCTTCACCACCAAAAATACCGATTCGTCGGTAAGACTCCATTTCGTCAAGACCGCGGAGGAGTCGATGCGGCTTAACAGGCTTAGGTCGGGCAACATCATAATAGCCGGCAGCGGCATGTGCGAGGGCGGCCGCATAAGGCACCACCTGAAGCACAACCTCTGGAGGCCTGAATGCAGTTTCATCTTCGTAGGCTATCAGGCGAAGGGGAGCCTTGGAAGAAGGATCGTCAACGGCGCCAAGACCGTAAGCGTCCTCGGCGAGGACATAGCCGTAAAGGCGTCCATATATACGATAAACGGTTTTTCAGCCCACGCCGACCGCGCTGAACTTATCGAATGGCTCTCGGCCTTCGAGGATTCCCCGGAGGTCTTCCTTGTCCACGGCGAGGAAGACGCCGCGAACTCCCTCGGGCTCCTCGTAAGGGAGAAATTCGGCTTTGTCACCCATCACCCCTCTGACGGGGAAACGGCCGAGCTCTAAGGCCGCTTCCTGAGGCCATATTTGCGGCTTCCGCCCACTTGACACTTTGGAATTTCCCTGCAAAGCTTATTAGCGTCTACAATGACTTGGGTCGGGACGATACCCTATGCCCCATGCTATCTGGAAAGGCAATATAAGCTTCGGCCTCGTCAACATCCCGGTTGAGCTATATACGGCGGAAAAAGGCGCCGAGAAGCTGAACTTTACCCTCCTCGATAAGAAAGACCTTTCCCCGGTAGGCTACAGGAGGTTCAACAAGAAGACCGGCAAAGAGGTGCGGCTGAATGATATCGTGCGGGGCTATGAATACGAGGAAGGGCAATTCGTCGTCCTCGGCGACGAGGACTTCAAGCGCGCCAACATAGAGGCGACCCAGACCGTCGAGATAGTCGATTTCGTGGATATCGACAGGATACACCCCATCTTTTTCGAAAAACCCTATTATCTCGTACCTGCCGGAAAGAACCAGAAGAGCTACGCGCTCCTGAGGGAGACCCTCAAGAGGACGAAAAGGGCCGGTATAGCGAGGGTCGTCATCCATACGAGGGAGTATATAGCGGCCCTCATCCCATACGGGAAGGTCCTTGAGCTTAACCTCCTTCGCTATTCCGACGAGATAGCGGGGCCGGAAAAAATAGAGGCCCCGGCGGAAGACCCCAGGAAACTCGGCCTTACCGACAAAGAGATACGCATGGCCGAAAAACTCGTCGAGGGCATGTATTCCGATTGGGACCCGGGGAAATATCACGACACTTACCACGACGAGCTCCGCGCCTATATAAAAAAGAAGGTAGAGGCGGGCGAGACGGCCGCGATAGAAGAGGTCCCGGCGGCGAAAGCGGCGAGGCCCAAGGCCGAGGTCATCGACCTCATGGCCCTCCTTAAGAAGAGCATCGAGAAGACCGGAGAAAGGGTAAAGCCCAGAAAGGCAGCGAGAAAATGATCCCGGCAGCATGGACTTAAAGAGACGCAAAATTGACACGCCTTCCGGCGTAAAGATGCAGGATGTCCGGGGCGCGCACAAAACCAGGTCCCCGAAGGGCATTAAACCAATGCTCGCCACCCTGGCCGGTTCTCCCCCGGAAGGGGACGACTGGCTCCATGAGATCAAATACGACGGCTACAGGATAATCTCCCACATTAAAAACGGAAAAACTGCCCTCTTTACAAGGCACGGAAAAGACTGGACGGTTAAGTTCCCGTTGATAGCCTCCGAGCTAACGAAACTTCCCGTCAGCGAGGCCTGGGTCGATGGCGAGGTGGTCTACATGGGCAAGGACGGCAGAACAAGTTTTGGAGACCTCCAAAAGGCGTTGAGCGAGGGGAGGGACGGCGGCCTTAAATACATCATGTTCGACATCGTTTTCATGGACGGCTTTAGTCTGGCGAAAACCCCGCTCATAGAGCGAAAAAAGGTCATAAAGGGTCTCTTCGCGGGGAAAAAAGCCGGCAGACCGGTCCTTGTCTACGGTGATTACATCATCGGAAACGGTAGTGTATTCTTCGGCAGGGCCTGCGGTCTTTCCCTCGAGGGCATGGTCTCGAAACAAACGAGTTCCCTTTATACTCAGAGAAGGTCGCGTTCATGGATAAAGGTCAAGTGCCGCAAGCGCCAGGAGTTCGTCATCGGAGGCTATACGCCGGCCAAAGGGTCACGTAACGGCGTCGGGGCGCTCCTCGTAGGGGTCTACGAGAGAGGCCGTTTGATATACGCCGGCCGCGTCGGCACCGGCTTTACCGAAAAGACGATGGCCGGGCTTTACCCGAAACTGAGGAAGCTCGAAAAAAAAGCCCCCCCTTTCCGTGATATGGCGTTATCCGAGCAGCGGGGGGTACGCTGGGTGAGGCCTGTGCTCGTAGCGGAGGCCGAATTCAGCGAATGGACCGGTAAGGGGGTATTGAGGCAGGCGTCCTTTGAAGGGCTTAGGCGGGACAAACCGGCCCATGAGGTCTTTCGCGAGACGGCTGAAGAGGTAAAAGAGAAAAAACATTCGCCCATCCATAAAAAGGCTGCGCCGCCCGAGGTCAAACTCACCAACCCTGACCGGCTTTTTTATCCCGAGGAAGGGATAACCAAAAAAGAGCTCGCCGATTATTACGGGACGGTCTCAAGGTTCATGCTCCCCCACCTTTCGGGCCGTTTGTTGACGCTTTTGCGCTGTCCTGAAAGTTTCAGGGACTGTTTTTTCCAGAAGCACGCGACCGGAAGACCGGCTGAAAAGATAAAGAGGGTAGCGGCCACGGAGGACGGCAAAAGGGTCTATTACATGACGGTAGATTCCGTTGAAGGCCTTTTAAGCCTCGTGCAGCTTGGCGCCCTCGAGATACATACCTGGGGTTCGCGCTCGGATGATCTCGAGCGCCCGGACAGGGGCGCCTTCGACATAGACCCCGGCTCGGGGGTCGAGTGGGTCCGCCTTGTAGAGGCCGCGAACCTTGTCCGTGAGCTTCTGAAGGAGTTGGGGATAAAAAGTTTCGTAAAGACGACCGGAGGAAAAGGGCTTCATGTCGTATTTCCGCTCGATTCCACCAACACATGGAAAGAGGTCGAGGCGTTTACAAGGGCCTTCGCGGAATACGTATCGAGGAGATTGCCGGAGCGCTTTACGCACATTATGTCCCTTAAAAGAAGGAAAGGAAGGATATTTCTGGATTACATGAGGAACCTTCGAGGCTCGACCATCGTGGAGGTCTTCTCGACCAGGGCCCGCGAGAACGCCTCCATCTCCTTCCCTGTCGGTTGGAACGACCTTGCAAGGGTGCGCTCAGGCTTTTTTACCGTAAGGAATTTTAAAAAGTACCTGAAAAAGGGACCGTGGAAAGGGTACTTCGGGATACGCCAGAGGATCACAAAGGAAATGATGAACAGGATCGGGCTTTAAAGTAAAGACTGAATAAGGCAGGGCCTCTATTCGAAGACCACTTCTTTCAGGTTCTTTGCGAGTATCCTGTACGTGCCGAAGTTTGTGGTCCCGAGGAGCTTGTCGTCGTTATTGAAGCTTACGGCGACGACGTCGCCGCTTTTAAGGGTGACCTGGAAATCCGTCTTGTTGTCGCTGCCGCTTCCGGTAGCGGCGACCTTTTTTACCTTTTCGAAGGATATCGTGATGGAGCCCTTGCCCCTGGAGCCTGTAAAGAATATCGCTCCGTTCCAGCTCGCGCGCGAGATCTTTGTGGTGATGTCCTGATCGTCCCTGACGGTCGCCTTGTAGTCTATCTCCGGGACCGGGACTTCAGGCCCCGGGGGCTTGCCCATCCCTGTCAATAGGACCCAGACGACGACCGCAGACAGTAACCACAAGTGCCTTCCAAAGCGCATCATTTTCCTCCCGGGGTATCGAAATATGGCTAATTATTGCAGGCCGAGGGGATAAAAGTCAAGCATTATGCTCGACAAAAAGACGTATTTATTGACAAAAGCTCGCCATTTTAATTATACTCAAAAGGCTTATGGCAACCAGGATAAACTTCATAGACCTGTATTCGTTCTATAACGACCTCGACGCTACCGTAATAGAGACGCTTATGGAGGATTATAACATCAGCTGCTCTGTGAGGACGTTCGGCCCGGCGCGTTCTTTCGACTCCCACGATTTAGGGGAGAAAAGGATCTCGGTCGAAGAGGACAAGGTCGAGAACGCGAAGAAGATCATCGCCGACGCAATAAGAAGCGGAGTGATCTCCAAGGAAGGCAAGTTCAGGGTTTAGGGCCCCTCGGCAGGTTTCCGCCTTTCCAAAGAAAAATTTTAACAAGGAGGAGAGATGAAGGTTTTCCCCAGCACCATCAGGATAAAGACGGACGCAAAGACCGGGGAAGTCAATATTACCAACCAGGTCGAAGCGGTCATATATGAAAGCGGGATACACGAGGGCATGGCGCTCATATTTACGGGACACACGACCGCCAGCATACATCTGAATAACGCGGACCATGACCTCGAAGAGGATTTTCATAATTTCCTGAAAGAGCTGGTGCCGAACAAACCGACCTACCGCCACAACAAGGGCGAGTACGGGCGTAACGCGGACGCGCACCTGAAGTCCCTGCTCGTGGGCAACAGCGTCACCGTCCCCATAACAAAAGGCAGGCTTGCCCTCGGTCAGTGGCAGGCCGTCTACTTCTCCGAATTCGACGGGCCGAGGAGCCGGCTTATTTCCATAAAGGTTTTCGGGACCCCCGAAGGACGGCAATAAGGAAAGAAGTTTCCCGAGATGAGGGTCGTAGGAGGCAGAAAAAAAGGCAGGAGGCTTGCCTCCTTCAAGGGCCGTTCCATAAGGCCGACCTCCGACAAGGTGAGGGAGGCGGTTTTCAATATACTCCCAAGGGACTTCCCGTTCAGGAAGGTGCTCGACCTCTTCGCCGGCACCGGGGCCATGGGAATCGAGGCATTGAGCAGGGGCGCCGACTGCGCCGTGTTCGTGGATGACGACGCGGCCTCGATCGGCATAATAAGAAAAAACGTCGAGGCATGCGGCCTTGGACTGGCCGCGCGGGTCGTAAAAAAGGACGCCCTGGACGCCGTCCGCTTTTTGTCGAAAAAAGGAGAGAAATTCGACCTCATTTTCATCGACCCGCCGTATGAGTCCGCGCTCGTTGAAAAGACGCTGCGCGCCGTGGACACGGAAGGGATACTGGACGCGGACGGCTTCCTCGTGGTCGAGACCTCCAAGAGGGCGCCCGTAAATATAGGGCTTTCAAGACTTGAGCGCGTGGACGAAAGAAGTTACGGGGACACGCTGGTATATTTTTTCGTGGTGAAAGAGAAGGAAGATGCCTGAGCGGATAGGTATATATCCCGGGACATTCGACCCCATTACCAGGGGCCACCTGGATATTATCGAAAGGGGCATAAGGCTCTTCGATACCCTTATCGTGGCCGTTGCCTCCAATCCCGGCAAAGCGCCTCTTTTCGACGTAAATGAGCGCCTTGAGATAATAGGCGGGGAGATAAAGAAGTATAAAAGCGTAAGGTCCGAAAGCTTCGATTGCCTGCTCATAGACTATGTGAAGAAGAAAAAGGCGTCCACGATACTGCGCGGGTTGAGGGTCATGTCGGATTTCGAGTACGAGTTCCAGATGGCGCTTACAAATAGGAAGCTCGCCCCTGGGATCGAGACGGTATTCATGATGACCTCGGAGAGCTACGCCACCGTGAGCTCCCGGCTTATAAAAGAGATAGCGAGACTCGGCGGTGACGTAAGCGGGTTTGTCACCCCGGCGGTGGAAAAAAGGCTCAGGGAAAAGTTCAGGAAGAACCCCGGAGTCGCGACCTAACAGCTTGCCGAAAAACCCTTTTTGGGGGAAACTTGTTGAATCCGTCTTCGACGGCTTCAATCGGCAAGGAATTAACATTTTTACAGCTCGCCTTATCAAAAGGCGATATCAGGACATCCATTTAGAGGAGCATCAAAGATGATCAAACTTTCCGGCAGGCTTAACGGCCTTGAAGAATCGGTAACGCTGGCGATCACGGCCAAGTCACGGGCACTGAAGGCCGAGGGGCGCGACATAATAGGGTTCGGGGCTGGGGAGCCCGACTTCGACACCCCGGAAAACATAAAGGAAGCCGCCATAAGGGCGATAAAAGAGGGGCACACGAAGTATACGGCCGTAAGCGGAATTAACGAGCTCAAGGACGCTATAATCGAAAAGTTCCAAAGGGACAATAAACTAAAGTACTCGAGGGACGAGGTAATAGTCTCCTGCGGCGGGAAGCATTCCATCTATAACCTTCTGCAGGCTGTCCTTGACCCCGGCGACGAGGTCATAATCCCCGCACCTTACTGGGTGTCTTATCCCGCCATGATCATACTCGCGGGCGGAGAGCCCAGGGTTGTGCATACCACCGAGGCCTCAGGCTTCAAGATGTCAAGGGAGGCTTTTGTTGGGCACATAACGGCGCGGACCAAGGCCGTTATAATAAACAGCCCTTCCAACCCGACGGGCGCGGCCTATACGGAGACGGAGCTTAAAGGCCTTGCCGAGGAGGCGCTTAAAAAGGGCGTCCTTATCATATCCGACGAGATATACGAAAAACTTGCGTACGACGGCTTCCGCTCGACGTCCATAGCGTCCGTTTCCGAAGAGGTGAAGCAGAGGTCGGTAATCCTTAACGGGGTGTCGAAGACCTACTCGATGACGGGCTGGAGGATAGGCTACGCGGCGGGCCCGAAAAGCATAGTGAAGGCCATGACGAACATCCAGAGCCAGTCGACCTCGAACCCCGCCTCAATAAGCCAGTGGGCG
The DNA here is from genome assembly GCA_027310325.1 of bacterium. Taxonomy (GTDB): domain Bacteria; phylum Desulfobacterota; class GWC2-55-46; order GWC2-55-46; family GWC2-55-46; genus JAKAIQ01. The sequence goes on from DAIDBB010000445.1 coordinate 8,905, forward strand.
GCGGTAGAGGCCATAAGCGGCCCTCAGGATATGGTGGCGACGATGGTCAAGGAATTCGAAAAGAGGCGGAACGCCATGGTGGAGGGGCTTAACGCGATAAAGGGCGTACAGTGCCTCAGGCCCCAGGGCGCTTTTTACGTCTTCGCGAACATTTCCGGGGTGCTTGGAGGGCTCGTGAAGGGGCATCCCATAAAGGGGTCGGTCGATATGGCCAACTACCTCCTTGACACGGCGGGTGTCGCCGTCGTCCCCGGTGAACCCTTCGGCGACGACAGGTTCATAAGGCTTTCCTACGCCACGTCGCTAAAGAACGTGACCGAGGGCCTTCGGAGGATAAAGGCGGCTATCGAGGGGCTTCGTTAGGGCTCTTTCAGGATCTCGGCGTCGAATATGAATATCGCGGCCCCTTTCCGCCAGGACCCTTCGGGAAGCCCTGCCTTCAAGCACGTCTGTTCGAGGAACTCTTCCCTGTTAAAAGCGTGTTCGATAGCCACCTGAGGCAGAAGGACGCCGCGGTCCAGGCCCTTTACGATGTATATCCCGTGTTTTCCTATTTCAATCTCCGACGGGTCCTTGATCTCTTTAAGGGGCGAGAGCACGGAGATCTCGATCTTTATGTATTTTAGCTCGCTTTCATCGACCGGGGGAAACCGGGGGTCCTGCGAAGCGGCGGCGACTGCCATGTCGATAACGGTCTTATAAAGAGGGTTGGGGGAGGCAAAAGTGCCGATACAGCCGCGAAGCCGCCCCCCTCTGTGTATGGACACGAAGGCGCCGGAGTCTTTAAGGAGGTTTTCCGAGGTCCGGACCTTTTCGACCGGCGAGGCCGTTCCTTTTAGGTGGGCAACGATCGCTTCCCGCGCTATCGCGAGAAGCTCGTCTTTTTCAGGGCCGGTAAGGGGCATTTTTTTTAATTATCCGCTTAAGGAAGCTCTGATTAATTATTAATTTTGCAGTCATTGCGAGGAGCTTGGCGACGAAGCAATCTCTAAGCATGTGATTTATAAAAAAGACAGATTGCAACGCTACGCTCGCAATGACAGATCACTGAATTAATCAGTGGTTCCTTAAATATATAATTTAAGTCATAGAGTTTGTTTACCGTTATGTTAACATAAAATCCTTAATTATTCGAGGCTTTCCTGATAAAATATTTTATAGAGGGGAAAAAAGATGTCCAACAGGGAAGAGCTTAAGAAAGAGATCCGGGCGCTCTTGAAGGAAAGGGACGCCATAATGATCGCGCACAACTACCAGCGCGACGAGGTCCAGGAGATAGCGGACCTCACCGGGGATTCGCTGGCGCTCAGCCGGGCCGCGGCCGATTCGCCGGCGAGCGTCATAGTATTTTGCGGGGTCCATTTCATGGCTGAAAGCGCGGCGATACTCTCGCCATCGAAGACCGTGATACTGCCGAGGATGGACGCGGGCTGCCCGATGGCGGACATGATAACCCCGGAGGACCTCATAAGGGAGAAGGAAAAAAGGCCGGGGGTGCCGATAGTAGCTTATGTGAACACGAGCGCCGAGGTGAAGGCCTTAAGCGACATCTGCTGCACGTCAGCCAACGCCGTTAAGGTCGTCGATTCGCTCGATTCTCCAATGGTCTACATGATACCCGACAGGAACCTGTCGCATTACGTCTCGCTTTCCACGAAAAAGCGGATGGAGTGGTGGAACGGGTTCTGCCCCACGCACGAGAGGCTAAAGCCCGAGGACGTCGTAAAGGCAAAGAAGGAGAACCCCGGGGCGGTTTTTGTCTGCCATCCCGAGTGCAGGCCGGACGTCGTCGAGCTTGCCGACCACGTCTGCTCCACGTCCGGGATGTACAGGTACGCCAGGGCAACGAGCGCCAGGACGATAATCGTCGGGACCGAGATGGGCATACTCTACAGGCTCCGGAAAGAGAACCCTGACAAGCGTTTCGTCCTCGCCTCAAAGGCCCTCATATGCCCGAACATGAAATTGACGACCCTTGAGGACGTGGCCGAGGGCCTTAAAGAGATGAAAAACATCGTAACCGTGCCGGATGATATAAGGATAAGGGCGAAAACGGCCCTCGACAGGATGCTCAAGGTGCCCAGAGACTTTTAACCGGCGCGAGCGCTTACAGCAATCTTAATTTCAAAAGACCCTTTTCTTGATAATCTCCCGTAGCGGCGGCTTCATACAATGCCGGTCCGACCTTCTTGGACCGGCCTTTAATCCTCGTCCTTTGAAATAATACTTCGCGGGACCCCGCTCGACTCCGCCTGTTTGACAGGCCCGGTATCAGGGCTATAATTGTTTCTATAGCGGGAAGGATGCGTTAAACAGAAGGAGGAATATCATGGCTATTACCCTGCCTAAGATAATAAAGTGCTCCGTGACCGACTGCGCCTATAACAAAGACAATAAATGCCATACGCTGGCCATAACCGTGGGCGACGCCTCTCACGCCGCCTGCGATACGTTTTTCAAGACCTCGCACAAAGGAGGTTCGCCCGACCTCATGGCTTCGGTCGGCGCCTGCAAGGTCGAAAACTGCAGACACAATAAAAGCCTCGAATGCTCGGCTTCAGGCATAAACGTCGGGCTCCACAGCAATCACGCGGACTGCCAGACCTTTTCGGCAAGATAAAGAAAAAAAGGAATAAGCGAAGCAAAGTTCAAGCATCCCTTCCCGCTTTTTTTTAAAAGCACCTTTGTTAAGAAAAGCCCTCCTTTAACAACGCGTACCGGCGTCTCTAACGGAAATAAAAGTCTTTTGACAAACCTTCCATTGGATGTTATAGAAAAATACCGTTCATAC
>DAIDBB010000447.1 GCA_027310325.1 bacterium
GGGGCGGGAGGTTCGTCGTTCCCATGCCCGAAGTGCGGGTCATATGAGGTTCAAAGAGGTCCTCAAGGGCGCTTACCTGATCGATCTCGATCCTCACCGCGACCACCGGGGCTTCTTCGCCCGGAGCTTCTGCCGGAAAGAATTCGAGGTCCTGGGCCTAAAGGCCGGCATCGTCCAGTGCAACTTCTCGTATAACAGCAGGAAGGGGACGTTCAGGGGGATGCACTACCAGGCCCCCCCCTTCGAGGAGGCGAAGATCGTAAACTGCGTAAGTGGCTCTGTCTATGACGTTATCGTCGACCTGAGGCCGGGCTCCCCCGGCTACCGCCGGTGGGCGGCGGTAGAGCTGAGCGAAAGGAACATGGCGAGCCTGTACGTCCCGGAAGGCTTCGCCCACGGGTTCCTGACGCTTGAGGATGATTCGACGGTCTTCTACCAGATGACGGGGTTCTATAGCCCGGAAAGCGGCAGGGGTTTCAGGTGGGATGACCCCGCGTTCGAAATAAGACTGCCGGATGTCGGGGACCTCATCATCTCGGAGAAAGACAGGTCGTACCGGGATTATTCCATTTAACGGTGAAGAACATGATGAAAAGGTTGCTTCTTACCGGAGGAGGCGGGTTTGTCGGCAGGCACGCCGTAATCGCCCTTATAGAGGCTGGCTACGAGGTGCACGCGCTGGTCAACAGGAACCTGCCCCGGAAAACCGAAGGTATTTACCTGCACCAATGCGACCTTTCGGACTTCAGGCGCCAGAGGGAGATTGCTCGGGAGATAAGGGCCACGCACCTCCTCCACCTCGCCTGGTACGCGGAGCACGGAAAGTACTGGGCGTCGCCGGAGAACTACATGTGCGTCGAGGCTGGCGCCGAGCTTGTCTCTAACTTCGTGGAGTCCGGGGGCCTGAGGGCCGTATTCGCCGGCACATGCGCCGAGTACGACTGGTCCTACGGGTATTGTCTTGAGGGCTCGACCCCTTTGAGGCCATCTACCATATACGGGTCGTGCAAGAACAGGATGCGCATGATATTGGAGGACTTCTCGGCAGGAGCAGGGCTTAAGTCCTCATGGGGCCGCATCTTTTCCCTTTACGGCCCCGGAGAGGACCATAGGAGGCTGGTGCCATCGGTCGCGCTTTCGCTTTTAAGGAACGAGCCGGCCATGTGCACCCACGGGAACCAGGTGAGGGACTTCCTTTACGTCGCGGACGCGGCCCGCGCCTTTGTCGCGCTGCTCGAAAGCGGCGTGCAGGGGCCTGTAAACATAGCCTCGGGAGTCCCGGTTTCCGTAAGGGAGGTCGTTCTCAGGATAGCGGAAAAGATCAACCGCCGCGAGCTCGTCCGTTTCGGCGCGGTCCAGCGGTCGGACAACGACCCTCCGTTCCTTACGGCCTCCGTTGGCCGCCTTACAGATGAGGTCGGGTGGAGGCCCTCCGTTGACCTCGATACCGGCATCGACCTTACGATAGCGGCCCTAACGGAAGGGGGGCGGACATGAGCACGGCTGAGCGCTTCGCCAAGAACGCGTTTATGCTCCTAGGGGCGCAGGCCGTTTCGATGGCGTTCAATTTCTTTTATATCACCATGACCGGGAGGTTCCTCGGCGCCGATAAGTTCGGGACCCTTACGTTCGCTCTGGCCTTCACGGGCATATTCGGGACCGTTATAGAC
>DAIDBB010000460.1 GCA_027310325.1 bacterium
TGTGTATACGGTACCGTAAAACGCTGGGACTTTACGGTCAGGGCGAAATCTTCGAAATTTTAGAACTCCTCAAATGAAAACTAGGATCGGTATATGGCCCCTGTCAAATCCCTGCAGATCTTCTTCAGAATCCCGTAATCATCACCAAGCCTGCATATCGATTCCGCATGGCAGCAAAGGTCGTCAAAAAGGATATAGCTTACATTTTTATCCCTGAGGTCGGCAAAAGCCGGCCTTTTGAGTTGCGCCAGCATCTCCCGCTCCCTCTCATCAGGGATAAGCACGAACACGTAATATTCGTTATCGGATATCGAGCATATCAAGTCCTTAAGCCTTAAAAGCCCAGAGTAGATGGATGTCGTCTTTTCGACCTCAAAGGCGCATTCAATGTCGTTTGTTCCCTTTTTAAACCATAGAACGTCGATGAAATTCACCACTTCCAGTACGTCATCCGATATTTCCATCTTTGGCAAGGCCGACAGGGTCAGGAATGAGAACTTCTCTCCGTTGTATTCTCTGGAACGATCATTGGACGCTACGGCGACATCATAACCAAGTGCCTTGCCGGCTTTTATGAGAAGATACTGTATCCTCGTGTGCGAATCATCCTCTTTTTTATCGGATAGCACCTCCTCATGTCGTTTGCTTATGATCGAGGCTGCCCTGGCCATTTCTTTTTCAAGGACCTCTCCCGAATTGCCGTCAATCAGGAGCCTGTTTGAGCCGATTTCGAACAGAAGCCCTGAAATCGCCCCGAGGTCTTTTGAGAGGTATTCTTTCATCTCGTTATTGGCCCTGATGATTACCTCCCTCATCTCAAGATAGCTCTGCCATGAACCGAGTTTTTTCTTGTCCTTGAAAAAGGCATTATACCCTTCAAGGATAGCGGTATTGATCGGCGGTATCAGAGTCGGATGCAGAAAATAAAGTATGTTGGCGACCGCGGGGCCAAGCCCCCTGATATTCCTTTCGGAAAGCCTGATTATCTCAGACAGGAGCTGTTCGTCTTTAGAGGCTGAGAGGCATGCTTCGAGGAACTGCCCGAAGGACCTTTTATTCGGCTCGTTCTCGTATATGTCAGGAATACGTAACTTCGGCTTCCAGAAAAAGGCATGGGAAGCCCCCTTGAAAACCTGTTTCTGCTCGGTTACCGAATTCAGTACGACTTCGAGAGATGAACCCTTGAAATCATTACCGAAGGTGCCGCTTTTTATCTCTTCAATTACCTGACTTAAGCCGGTCTTTATGGCCCGGAAGGCGCATAGCCGTTCCTGACCCTCGACAAACCATGTGTTATAGAC
>DAIDBB010000463.1 GCA_027310325.1 bacterium
AATGGCGCCCCCGAGACGATTCGAACGTCCGGCACACGGATTAGGAATCCGTTGCTCTATCCATCTGAGCTACGGGGGCAATCAAAAAGCACTTGAATAATGAGAACTTACAGGATATAAGGCATAAAATATCTTAAGTACCCCTGAAAGAACATGGCGGCACAGTTCGCCTTATTAAGCGGCTGCAAGAACGGAAAACTTTAAAAGTATCTCAAAAAAAGCAGTCAATGTCAATGCAAAAACTCTGTGACGAGTGAGTCTAAAAATAAAACTGCCCGTCGTTAATCCCGGGCTGGCAGTTTTGTGGCAAGTAAGTTTACAACCGGTCGAGACCAATGTGCTGAAACATGGTTAATGGGGTAAGGCATTTGGTATATCATTTTACATCTTGGAGGCATGTTTAAAATGGACTTCTCGAGAAAGAAAAGGGGCAGATATCTTAATAGTGTCTTTAGTTCTGGCGTCCGCCGCGGCCCGAATGCTTTAACCCCCTCCCCCTTGACTACAGATTTAAGCTTCGGTGCTCAATAATCCCGCGGGACTAAGTTCATCGCCGACGCCATAGTGGTATTCTGGGGCATGCCGTTGAGGCAGGACAACCATTCGAGGAACTCGAGGAGAAATGGGGGTCCGAGTGCAAAGCCCGCTTTGAAACCGTAATAGGCGACACCGTAAACCTCGGCTCAAGATCGAGTCGTTCACGAAACGTTGCTGTTCCCGCATACTCGTCTGCGAATCAACCATGAGTAAGATTCGGCCACTTGTTGAAGCCGGCGTCATCGGGCATCTGTCCGTAAAAGGACTCGATAGGTCGTTGTGAGGGGAAAGGAAAGGCCGTCGTCATGTATGACTTGGGAAACGGCTCGACCCCGGCGCCGCCTCGATTGTCAAGGAAACGAAGACGACAAGGTCGTGGCCCTGGATGAAAAATGACGTGGCATTCTAAAAAAGAAACGGGCCGGGAGACCCTCTTCCCTGCCCGGCCTGAAAGCGATCCTCGAATTATTATTCGTCCTTCTTCGCGGCTTCACGCAGCTCGCCAACGAACATTTCCACATCGGTGCTGTGCATGGCGCAAGCCAGTGATACAGGCTCGCCTCCGAAAGAAGGGCAGCTGAAACATCCTGCCCCGAAATGCCTTGTGAAGACCTCCTTGGTAGAGGGCCAGTTTGTGGTCACTTCGCCTGTCGTCATATCTGCATTGATATCGTCAGATAGCATATCATTCCTCCTTTAAGGAAATTCTCTCATATTATGCTTTTTCGGGCTAATCCCAAATATACAATGGCTTTAGTTTAAATTATATGATTTCTATCATAAAAAAATCAAGGATTTTACTGATTTAAGGCAATATCTCTAGGTAACGTTCTGATTCGACCCACTTTGCGTTCGTGCCGAACTCCGCGCAGCGCTTTTGCATCCTGGACGCGACAATTTTACCCTGGCCCTCGTCAGCCAGGGTCGCCTGAAAGCGCCTCAAGACCGTCGGGTAGAGGACGAGGCGCGAAATAAGCCTTCCCGCGGTCTCGACGACGAATATGAAAGACTCGTCGTTTCTTTCCACCTCATCGACCGCGTAATCGTCTATAAAGTCGCCGGCGCTGTAGATTATCGGCCTTCCCCCGTAGATCTCGATGCCCTGGAATACGTGGCAGGAGTGGCCGAAAATTATATCAGCTCCGCTATCCACAATCGCATGGGCGAAAGTGATAAGTCCGGGCGCGGGACGATGCCCCCAGTTTGGCCCCCAGTGCGCCGATACTATCACTATGTCCGCTTTGGATTTGGTCTCTTTTATCAGCTCAAAGAGCTTTTTTGCCCGTATGTCTTCCATGTCAATAGGGACAAAAAAGACCCCTGGGTGCGACCCGTACGCGGCCCAGACAGGCTCGTTGTCGGTGAAAGCTATGAACGCCACGACCATGTCCTTGACTTTCATAAACGCGGGGACGCTCGCCTCGTTGTAATCATGGCCCGCGCCGGCGCGGTTTATTCCCTCCGTGTCCAGGAGCTTAAGCATCTCGAAGGCCGCCTCGTACTCGAAGTCCAGGACATGGTTGTTCGCGATAGAGACGGCGTCGATCCCAGCGGCCTTCAATACGTTGACGTTTTTCGCATCGCTCCTAAAATGGAAATACTTGGGCGTTTGAGACCAGGGCTCGCCGTGGTCGGAGATGACGCATTCAAGATTGCAGAACCTTGCGTCAGCGCTTTTAAACACCGGCAAAGTATCTCCCCATGGATATTCAGGCGCCCTTCTTTCAAGCAGTCCGTTTACGAGCCTGCCGAGCATGACGTCACCGGCAAAAAGCAATTTCATTAAATTCCCCGAAAACTTTATGGAATCAGTAGAAGCCGATTTTAGATGGAGTAATAATATGCTCCATATCGAATCTCATTTCAAGATATTTTGAGACGCTCGGAAGGTCTTTTTGGAGCTTTTGGGGTATGAAACTATAGCCTGCCGAAATATACGGGCTTTAAGGCAGGGATGGGTCTTGAAACCCCGGCAGTCGTCTTTATCCCAGTTTATTTTCCGGCGACTTCTTCCATAACCGTACCGATGTTGTATTTAAGTTCGACCGCCGCGAGCCCTTGATCATAGGTCGCGTTAGCAAGCGAACTTTGCGCCGAGATAAGGGTAGTACTGGCGTCGATCACGTCGACCGTGGTGGCTGTTCCGAATTTAAACTGCTGAAAGACCATGCTGTAATTCTCCTCTGCGAAAG
>DAIDBB010000479.1 GCA_027310325.1 bacterium
AAATAGGGCCTTGAGGCCTCCGGGTTTTCTGAAAACGGGGGAATGGTAAATAGTCCCCTGAGCCTAAGGTTTTGAAGCGAGCTGAACTCGCGGGCCATCTTTACCGCGCCTTCCGCATCGACTCCGGTTTTAGTCTTTTCCCGAGCTATATTGACTTCGATAAGGACGTCCAGAGGTTGCCCGGCCCTCTTATTTAGGTCTAGCGCGAGCTCGCGACTGTCCACGGTCTGCACGCAGTCAAAGATCTCAACCGCGCTCTTCACCTTGTTTTTTTGCAGATGTCCTATGAAGTGCCATCTGACGGCGCCGTCTTTTATCTTCGAGATCTTACCTTCGGCTTCCTGCACGTAGTTCTCGCCGAAGACCCTGGCGCCGCCCGCATAGGCTTCTTTTATTCTTCTTAATTCAACACCTTTGGTTACGGCCACAAGCGTGACTTCTTCAGGGTCCCGGCCCGCCTTGCGCGCGGCCTTTTTCATGCGGTCCATGACGCTTGTTAGGTTTTCCGAGATCGTCCCTGCCATCGATAGCCCGAAGTATAGTATTTTTATCTTCCGATCGATACCTGCTTTCAGACTTGAAATACTGCTGGCTTTTCAGGGCGTTCCAGACTGCTCATCTTAAAAACTGCCCACCGCTACCTATATAGCATAACTCAAAGTGTCACTCCAAGCGAAATCTTTACATAAGTGACAATTTTAAGGGTTTTTAAACAAATCCTTTATATCTGGCGCTTTCCCCTGTTATTTTGAGATGTTATCCGGCTTTATAAAGGGGCCCATGTACTCGAGCCAGGATATCTCCCAGATCGCCGCTACGATAAGGACTGAAATCACCAGAACTTAGAGCCATGCGCCGTTTTTAATGGCTTTCATGAAGGCGACTTTACGGGACTTCGTCCCTTTCCTCGAAGGCCAGAGGATGGAAAGCCCTATATCCGTACCAACCGCCGAAGACAGGCAATAACCTCCGAACTCGAGGATAAAAGTACCGTAAAAGACAGCGGCCGTGCCCAGGCTTATTGTCTGACCGTAGAAGAGGACACCTACAATAAAACTCCTCCATACGGCTATCATGTACGGCAGGAAGAACGCGACTCCGGTTATTGTGGTAGAGAGAAATGCCCCGAAGATCAGATTAAAAAAGAAAGTGTAAAGTATCTTCAGGACGAGGCTGTTGGCAAGAAGTCCGGTAAGAGGCTTAAGATAGGCGAGGTTCTGGATCTCTTTAAGC
>DAIDBB010000508.1 GCA_027310325.1 bacterium
CTCTAGGGGAAAGAAATCTTTTGAACTCCTCCGGGCTCCAGAAATTGACATGCCCCTCATAGTCGTCAAACTCGCCGTTGGGGACTGTGATCAAAATCATTCCGCCGGGCTTGCAGATCTTGTCAAACTGAGCGAGCACCTTATCCGGTTCCTTGAGATGTTCAAGAGTCTGTATACAAAAAACGGTATCGAAGGAATCTGCCGGGTACGGAAGGGCATAAACGTCTCCCGTAAGAAAGTATCCACCAGGGATTATCTTGGCTGCTCTTTTTACCGCCGCTTCGGCGTAATCAAGTCCGTAGACCTCAAAACGTTTTTCAGGCGCGGCGTCGCAAAGAAGCTTTAAAAAATCGCCTGAGCCGAACCCGATGTCTGCCACCTTCTTACCGCAGCCATGCATTAGCGCATACTTTACGACATAACGGTAAGATTCCATCCGACCCGGTTCAAGATACGCGTTAACAAGGCTGTCATCTCGCCAGAAATGTTCATAGGCCTCTTTGGCGTTTGTCTTGCAAAGCTCCGCAACATCGGAAGGAGAAGGCTTATTAGCAGCCTTTTTATTAAAAAAATTCCTCAAATTAAATACCTTTGAAAGTTTACGCGTCATTTCTGCCTCCCTGCCTTATCAAAAACATAAAAATCAAATGAATCTTCCCATAAGAACATATTGCAAAAGATATCCCTGTTTTTATAAATAATTTTCTTAAATTCATTATCATAAGGATTTTTTAACTGCGCAAAGAAATAAGAGGACTCAGTGCCCTTTTTTTCCCTATCGGAATATTCGATAAATATAAGCGAATTGCCAACCCTGTTTATATTCCAGCGGTGAAGATAAGAAAAATTAAACATCATGTCGGACAGCCTGGTCGGCGTTTCTATATATCCCCTTTTACCTACCCTAATTAGCTCTTCACATGCACGTTTGGGATCATCGACATGTTCGAGTAAATGGGAACAATATACAAATTCGAACTCTTTATCTTTAAATGGTAGCGATTCTATATTTGCGATTAAGAGCGGACGGTCATCCCTGGTTAATTTTTCTCCGCCTCTATGAAAATTATCCTGTTCGAATAGATCCACTAGGTGCGTGGCGAGAGGGAACGGGTTATTACCGCTACCAAGGTCAAGAACTTTATCACCCGGCTTTACCTCAAAATTTACGTATTCCTTCTGATAGTCAAATCTGTTCCCGTATTGCACGCCCGGTCTTAAGCGCTCTACTTTGAGAGAAAAAATTTTTTCAATAATATTGTTTATTTTTATCATGGCCAAATATTAAGGTAACATTCACTTTCCGTCTGAGTTATCCTTTACCTGCTCTATGTTAAACTCAGGCAAAATCAAACCCTGGATCTGTTTTGTATCGGCGAAGTTGTAAGGGTTACCGTCTTCTATATCGAACTTTACAGCGTTTACGAGCCAGTCCTGGATCACCTCTTCACACCTCAGGAATAAAGTCAACGAATAAGCTCCTGGCTTAAGGTTATTCGCTATCTCAAAAATGTATTCGGAGCGGTCTGAGGTGTGCTCAAAGCTTTTGTCTATAAACCGATTACTGCAATGGATCATATAGACATTATTTTTATCTCTTATGGCCAGACCGAGCTCCAAGCTGGCGAAATTCCTCTTATTGCCGGTAGTTTTCAACTTAAGGCTAAATCTTATCGGTTTACCGAAAAAGAGCGGATAATCAAGAAACTTGATTTTCTCGAAGATGAGCTCATTTGATTGACCCTGACGTCTTTTAAGAGAATGTAGGTCTACTTCTTTTCCTGACGGCTGGAACTCCTGTAAATAGGCATCGATCGCTTCTTGGACAGCGCCGGTAAAAATGAGCTTCCCCTCTTCAAGAAGTACCGCCCTTGAACAGAATGACTTTACCGCAGAAAAATTGTGCGATACAAATAGGACGGTTCTGCCCTGAGAGGAGCCCTCCATCATTTTATCAATGCATTTTTTCTGAAAAATAGTATCCCCGACCGCAAGCACCTCATCAACGACGAGTATCTCCGGCTCGAGGTGCGCGGCCACCGCGAACGCGAGCCTCACGTACATGCCGCTAGAGTACCTCTTGACGGGAGTGTCGAGGAACTTCTCTATCTCGGAGAAGGCCACTATCTCGTCAAACTTCGACCTTATCTCGGCGCTTGTCATCCCG
>DAIDBB010000567.1 GCA_027310325.1 bacterium
GTGTATGTATAGGATATGCTCGAACAGCCGGTCTCAAACGCCTCTGCCACGACCTCTTCGGGGCTCGCCTGCTCGCCGATTATCCGTTTCTGGTCCTTCGGCATCTGGGAGATCTCGAAGTTCTGGCAGTGGAGGCACCTGAAGTTGCACCCGACGGTAGCAATGGAATATGACCTTGAGCCCGGCTGGAAATGAAAAAGAGGTTTCTTCTCGATGGGGTCGACGTGCTCGGCGATGAGCTTGCCGTAGACCCTTGTATAGAGGACCCCTCCGGCGTTCTCCCTTACTCCGCAGACCCCGGTCTTGCCGTCCTGTATGTGGCAATGGAACTCGCAGAGGTAGCAGTCAACCGCCCCTTTCTCAGCCTGCCTGTACAGCCGGGCCTCTACCATGTCCTCCCCTAGGGCCTTCTCCAGACGACCCTGGCGAGCTTCACGTCGTCGCTCCACTTGTACTCGACCTCCCCGTCGTAGCTCTTCTCGAGAATCTGCCCTATCCTCTGGGCGAGGTTTTCGGTGGTAGTGGTGACCTCCATCTCCCCTCCCCTCTCCTTTATCTCGATTATGCGGTCGAGAGGGTTGAAGTGCATCGCGTGCTCTTCCTTGTTCCTGATAAGATTTTTTATCTCGTCCTTGTGGCTCTTCGAAAACTCCCCCTGTATGAGGACATATCCCTCGGCGAATTTGTCCCGTATCTTGCGGCACGCGGGGCATAGGACGGTCGTCTTCCCCTTTTCAGCGAGGATCTTTTCGGGGACCTCGGTGTGATGTATCCACCGTTTCTCGTTGTAGACCGCGCCGCATTTCTTGCAGACCGATATCCCGGCCGGGCCTAGCCCTTTTTTCATGATGTACGGGTCGGTCTCGCTATCGATGCCTTTTTTTCTGGCTATCTTCGGTCCTCTGATCCTTTTGAGTTTCATTCAATTCTCCCCTGGAGATATTTTGTCGTAAGGGACGACTCAGGAGCCCTTCTTAAACCGTTCCCTGAACCTCTCAAGCGCCCCCGAAAAAACGGCGCCGGGCGCGGATTCGGATTGAACGGTGCCGCCGGGCTGGAACGGGCCGTGCCTTCTCATGTAATCGGTTATCAGTGTCGCCTGGCTCCTGGCCTCGTCAAACCCCGGGTCATCGAACATGTCATGCGGGCCGACAAGCCGCCCGTTCATGACCTGGAACCCGGCGCCTATGACCCTCGCGGGCCCGTCGAACCTCGAAGGGTTCGCCTCGTAAAAAGGCACCGGCATAAGGGGCCCCATGTGCGACCCCCTCATGCACCCCCTGACGAGGTGGGGCAGTGAGAAGGGCTCCATCACTTCGCCAACGGCAGGCAGGCCCCCGTGGCACCTGAGGATGACGGCGGGCTCGCTCATTCCGGCGGTCTTACCGCCGTTATAACGGAACTTCGGGGCCGAGACGACGGCGGCTATCTCGTCGTCGGAGTTCCTGTATACTTCGCTTATGACGAACCTCTCGTCCGAGCTTATAAGGGCGAGGAGATGATAGGTCTCGGCAGGCGTGGAGACCACGACCTCCCTGTCGTCCAGGACGTCGCGGACCTTGAAGGAGAATCCCTCGAGCATCGAGGGCTCCGTAAAGAGCCCGGGACTGTTAAAAGGGTCGGAAAATGTCCGGTAAAGCGGCAGGTTCCAGGCGCCCGAGGAGGTCTTGTTGGCCATCAACACGACCACGGGCTCGCTCTGCCTTTCGGCGAACTCTATTTCCGCCGCGCCGGGACCCATGTTTTTGATCGTGCCGTTGAAACCCTGCCTTGAGAAGCCCTGGTCCGGCTCATGGAGCTTCAATTCCCTCGCCACCTC
>DAIDBB010000570.1 GCA_027310325.1 bacterium
GGATAGAGCAGGTCAACGCGTCCGAAAAGGAGAGAAAGACGAGAGGGGTGCGGATAAAGAGGCTCCCGGACGGTTGGGCCATGCCCACTCCCGCCCCGGCCATCGCCGTCCAGGTCGCGAAGGAGGCCCCGGCAGTAACCGGGCCCGAGTTCCACTGGGCCGGCGAAAAGGTAAAGCACCTGGGAACCGTAGTCCACAGGTACCTCTGCAGGGTGGCGGGCGAAGGGCTCGATAAGTGGGACCAGAGGAGGCTGGACAACGAGAAGGAGAGGGCCGCCGGGATGCTCAGAAGCCTCGGGCTCGGCGCAACCGAAGCCGATGAATACGCCGAAAGGGCGGTTGGCATGCTTAAGGCGGCGCTCAATGATAAAGCGGGGCGCTGGGTATTGGGCCCGCATCCTGAGGCAAAGGCCGAGGAGCCGGTTACGGGCGTCGTTGGCGGCGAGGTCGCCCACGCCGTCATTGACAGGACCTTCGTGGACGAAAACGGCGTAAGGTGGGTCATAGACTACAAGACCGGCTCGCACGAGGGCGGAAGCCGTGAGGAGTTCCTCGAAAGCGAGAAGGAAAGGTATAGAACACAACTCGAACGCTACGCCGCGATATTCAGGGAGGCCGAAAAGGACAGGGTGATAAAAAAGGGGCTTTACTTCCCGGCCCTGTCGGAGTTCGTGGAAATACCGTGACCGTGTCCGTGAAAGATAAGAAGTCATTGCGAGGAGCGTAAGCGACGAAGCAGATGCAAAGTTTACTAATCCGAAGAACCTGAGATGCTTCATCCCCTGTGCTTAAGGGCTTTTTACGCCCTGCCGGGCGCTTCGGGGCAAGGGGTTCACATCGCTTACCGCCTCTTCCCCGTTCGCTCCGCCGCTTAGGCCGCTCGCCACGAGGACGGCTCGCGTCTTTCTCCCTCGGCGTCACGAACCCGCTCAGCCTTATGCGCTGTTCACCCTTGCCCCATGAGATTTTTTTAATGACAAAAGACAATTTCTTGCAGACGCTCAAACAAAAAAGCCCCTGCCATTCGGCAGGGGCTTTATCGTATTTAACAAAACGTAAAAGGCCTACGGGAACGTTATGAGCCTCTTCACCTTCCCCTTTTCATCGTACACCGTTAGCCAGTCCGGTTCCTTACCGCTCTTGAGGTAATTGAGTATCCGCTTAAGCTCCTCTGCCGGGGCCCTTTCGAGCCTTTTCCGCACGTAGTAGACCGCGTCCTGTATCTTTATGTCCCTCAGGTCGTAGTGGTCGTTGTAAAACGAGTCGATCCCATCGACGATACGCTCCGCGGAGTAGTCGGCCATCGAGAGGTCGAGCATGACCTTTTTCCTCTCGGTCTTGCCGCGGGCGATAAGGAGGACTACGTCGCCGGCGGAGAAAGTGACGTCCTTTTGGGAACCCGGCAGTTTGCAGACGTTGTAGAACTCCCGCTGCACCGACTCGGCCCTGGAAACGTCGTACCTTTCCGGGAGCGGAAAGTTGGCGAGCCCGTCGTTATTGCGTATGACGTAGTCGCTACCGGACTTGAAGCCCTCGACAAAGGCGAGTTTCGTTACCGGGCCCCAACTGATCCAGTCGTTGCCGTCCTTCTCGCGCATGCCATGCTGCCCCGCAAACGCCTGAGCGGCGATGGCAAACATGACAAAGAATAATCCAGCGATTGCTAACCGCATAAGCGCGCCTTAAAACGGATGCGTAACTGGCCCATATTACAACCAATTTCAAAAAACCGCAATCCCTTTTAAGGACGGCGAACACCCGGTTTTCAGGAACTGGCCCCTTCTTTTTCCTGCCAGAGTCCGAAGGCCCTGTCTTCGGTATCGAGGCAGACCGCGAAATAACCGGCGCCGGGAACCGCCTTTTTGGGGACGACCACCCGGCCGCCGAGCCTTTCTATCCTCTCCACGCACTCCTCGATAGATGGGACGCGGATGAAGTCGGCTACCGCGATGCCGGGGGCAGCCCGTCTGATCGAGGACTCTCCGGAGCCGAAGATACCGGAGTAAAAATCGATGCCGTTAGAACGGTCTAGGTCTTCCATGTCGCACCTCCCTTGATGGTTTCTACTTCGCGTTCGTGTCCGCCTCCCGGAGACCGAAGGCGTTGCCCTCGGTATCCATGCATATTGCAAAGTACCCCATCCCCGCGACCGCCGTCCCGGGGACGAGGGGCTTGCCGCCGGGCTTTTTCACCTTTCCGGAGAACTCGTCTGCCGACGGCGCGCCGATGTAGTTGGTTATGCCCTGGCCGGGGGACTGCCTTTTCATCATGCCGCCGCCGGGCTGCTTGTCGCCCGTGGAGAAAAGCCGGTACTCCATGCCCGGCCCGGCCTCTTTCATCTCCCAGCCGAAGAGTCCGGAGTAAAATTCCCGCGCGCGCTTGACGTCGTCAACCGGTATCTCCATGTGTACTATCGCGTGCATGGCCGCCCCTCCTCTTCGATGGTTCGTGGCCTGACTTCGCCGGAACGCGCCCTTTCTTTGATAACGTCCGCTCGTACGCCCGCGTCTCCCTGAATACGCCTGCATAGCCCCGTACGGTCGCGACGATAATTGCGAGCGCGAAGCCGGCGATCCAGAGGTACATCCAGCCTACTATCAACCACTCTATGATCCTGGTCAGTCCCGCCCGCCTTACGAGCTCTATCGGGCTTAAAAACCTGCGTCCGCGCTCTCCCATGGCCCGCTCCGGGTCGTCCGTTTGTGTTGTGCGGCCCTCGCTACAATACTATCCCCGAACCGCTCCGTGTCAAGTGGCGGCGTTCAGGTGACAACTCGATTAATCCTGCTATAGTAGAAGTTGACCGGCCAGGACCAATCCAACGCGCTGTCGTTCAGAGCGTCTTTGATCGGGGTTGCCTAATATGTGGGGCAGGATCTACAGAAGCCCGGAAGGCGAGGCGAGGATGAGGGCCCTTTATGAATGCGAGCTCAAGGGCCTGGGCCTCGCGTGCGAGAGGACCATCGTAAAGACCCGGTTCGGCTCCGCGCACGTCGTCTCCGCCGGCCCCCCGGGCGCGCCGCCGCTTGTGCTGGTGCACGGCCTCTTTGTGCCCGCCCCTTACGCCATCGAGCTCTTCAGGCCCCTTGCCGCGGGGTGGAGGATATACGCCCCGGACGTTGCCGGGCAGACGGGACTGAGCTCTCCGGCGAGACCCGCGACGAGGGGGAACGGTTACGGCAGGTGGCTCTCCGACGTCCTCGACGGCCTCGGCATAGAGAGGGCGGCGATGCTTGGGGTCTCCTTCGGCGCGGCCATCGTATTGGACCTTGCCGCCTGCTCTCCCGGGCGCATAGAAAGGGCGGCCCTGGTGACGCCGGCCGGCATCGTAAGGGGCATGGCCCCGAAGCTCTTTGTACGGCTTTTGCTCCCGTGGACGCTGTACCGGTTTTTCCCGGCGGCAAGCCGAAGGCTCATGCGAAGGCTCTGGGACCGGAAAGTCGGGTATGACGGCAGGTTTTTCAATCTCTTCGACGCCGTCATGCGCGACGTAAAGCTCTTTGTGGTTCCGCCGGGGCCTTTCAGCCGCGAGGACCTGTCGCGATTCACGTCCCCGGCCCTCGTGATGCTCGCGAAGGACGACGCCCTCATCCCGGTCGAATCGGCCCTGAGGCGCGCAACTGAAGTCATCCCGAACCTCTCGGGGACGGTCGTCTTCGACGGGCCGCACATACCGGGCAAAGAGGCGATGATTTTGATAAATGACAAGATAATGGATTTCCTCGGCAACTCCGGACGGAAAAGGACGGCTGAAGTCGTAAGGTTTAGAAAGGGCCGCGCATAGAAAGAGCGCCTGCCGCGTAGTTCGACACCCCATCCAGACCCTCACCAGGAGGGTAATAGCCCTTCGAGCATCCCGACAGTCTCCAGCGAAAATCAAATATCGCCCGCGGAGGGTAAAAGCCGGCCATGCGGGCCGGTGGTGCGTTTGCCCGCCGCACGGCGCACTGCGTACGGGAATGAAAAAAGTCCGGCGCGGGTAAACGGACGATTGTGTTCCACGGGGCCGGTGGTGCGTTTGCCCGCCGCACGGCGAGGGAGGTGCGTTATATGGCTGTGTTGGGCGTGGTCGTTGGGCTGTTCCTGTCGTTTTCGCTGGCCATGGCGTGGGTAGGCGGCGACAGGGAAAAGGCGGCTTTGGAGGACGCGATAAAAAAGGGCCAGTGGACCCAGGCCTCGTTGTCGGCTCAGGCGTACGCGCAGGGCGAGCGTCTCGACGAGCTTCAGGACAGGCTTGAAGACTCGCTCATCGAGAGAAACAAGCTCGAAAGGGGCGCTACCGCGGCGGAAACCGGCAACGCCGTGTATATAAACGGGCCGAGCCCCTCAAACCCCTTCCTTGACCCGGAACCGTCGGTCCTTGACGACGTGGAGTCCACGGACCAGCTAACGGCCGCGGAAACGTCGCTCAAGCGGGAGACGTCGGCAAGGTCCGCCGCCGAAAAGAGGCTCTTTTACGCGCAAAGGGCCGTCTCATACCTGGAAACGGAACTGAACGGTTCGGTCGACGCAAGGCGGGACTGGCGCGACATAAAGGAGGGCGAGTCCTGCCGCTGGGACCCGGAAAGGCGTTGACTGTTTTTTTGGTTTTATTTGGTCACGGTCACGGTGCGTGCGCACGGCGAAGGCCGAGGCCGTCCGCGCGGGTTTAAGGGCCGTCTGACCCAAAGGGGCCGGCCAGACCTCTGCCCGCCGCACGGCGTCAGAACGGGTCGTCTTCGAGGCGGGGCCTTCTGTCGGTATTGTATCCGATAAGGGCGAGCTTTTCGTTTATCTCTTTAAGCAGCCTCTCCTGGCCCTTTAGCGCCGCGGCGACCTCGGTGCCGGGGGCCTCGCTCATGTCGCGCAGCCCCCTGTCGAGCCTGGAGATTATCTCCCTCAAGCGGTCGTCGGTCTCGGGCGACAGCCTGTACCCGATGACGTCGTTCGTTTTTTTCGTGTACCCGTAGATGTTCCTGTTCATGTTCTTAAGCTCCGTCAGTAGCTCGCGCGTAGTGGCGCGCATCTCCGCGAGGCTCCGTTTGAGCCCCATGAGCCCGGCGAGAAGAAGGACGAGGAGTATGATGATTATGCCAGCCGGAATCCCTGGTGCCGTCATTTTTTCACCCCGAACGCGCTGTTTAAACTGTATTACCGGACGGCCCGGCTGTCAAGTGCGGGGGTCAGTTCGAGCCGGCGGCGCCATCGCGCCGTTTTTTCATGTAGCTCGCGGCCAGGTAGAATACCGCCGCCCAGAAGGCGCTGCTTATGAAAAGCCCGAGGTAATGGAGCGTAAGGCCCTCCTTTGAGGCGGCCAGGATGGAGGCCGGGAACCGGACGGCGAAGTCCACGGCCATGCCCGCCGCTCCCGCGTCCCCGCCGCCGCTTACCGCGAAAAGAAAGAGGAGCCAGAGCGCTTGAGCTACGTAGTAGACGCACCCGAAGATGACGGTTTTCCTGAAGATGGTGAGCTCCCACGGGGCGTTCCTCCGGATCCTTTGCGCCGCGAAGAAAAGCCCGAGGAAGGTGCCGATGAGCGAGCCGGCCTGGACCGTCCAGAGGGAGGCGCCCTGCGAGATGTCGCTTACGAGGCCCGTTGCCAGGGCAAAGAGCGTAAGGAGCCCGACGAAGACGGGGCCCACGAAGGCCCAGAAAAAGACGAATGTTACGACGGCCGCGGCGAACCTGTTCATTTTCTCTCCGGAGTTTTTTATATAACTTATACACGGTTTTATGCTATACTGTCAATTCTCCCATAAGAACGCGCGGAAGTTTTTGGCACAATGAAATGAACGGCAAATCCGGGCTTGACAAAAGGGACGTCCTGAAGCGCTTTCTTGCGATCTTCATCCCGATGGCGGCGATCGCAGGCGCCGTCGCGTTCTACATCTATCACCTCGACGTGAAGGGCGAAAAGGCGCTCCTCTCCGTGCAGGAGAAGAATAACGTCGAGTTCAAGGCCAGGACCGTCTCGGAGAACGTCTCCAACGCGATCGGCGACCTCATCTACATTTCCAGATCGAAAGATCTCCGCGAGATGCCCGAGCGGTGGGACATGCCGCGGAGCATAATAGAGGGCTGGCGCTCCTCCCTCGCCGGGGAGTTCCTCGGCTTCTCCTCGGCCATGGGTCTCTACGAGGAGATACGCTACCTCGACGAGTCGGGCATGGAGGTCGTGAACGTCAAGAGCAGGAACGGCAAGGCCTTCATCGTGCCCGACCGGGAGCTCAGGAACAGGTCGGACACGGCCTGCTTCAAGGGGGCCTTTTCCCTTGATAGGGAGATGGTCTACGCCTCGCCGCTCGACCTCATGGCGGACGGGGGAAAGGTCGAGGACCCCGCGACCCCGGTGATCCGGTTCTCGACCCCTGTCTTCGACAGGCGGGGCCGGAAAAGGGGCATCGTCATCGTAAATTATTTCGGAAAGAAGATAATAGAAGACCTCAAAAAGTCCTCGCTCGTCGCGCCCGGAGAGGTCATGCTCCTGAATGCCGAAGGGTACTGGCTTTCCGGGCCCAACCCGGCGGACGAATGGGCCTTCATGTACCCGGACAAAAAGGACCGGACGTTCGCGAAGGAATACCCCATAGCGTGGGAGAGGGTCTCCAGGGAGGAATCCGGTCAGATAGAGACCCCGAAAGGGATATTTACCTTCACGACGGTCTATCCGCTCCGTGAAGCCGAAAATGCCGTCCGCGGGATCTCCGGCGGCGGGACGCCTCCGGCCAGGGGCTACGGCCTCAAGGTCGTGTCCTTCGTTTCGCGCTCCGCCATGAAGGAGAAGACCGGCGCTTACTCCGCGACGGTCTTCCGTCTCTACGCCGTACTTTTAGCGGCCATGGCGGCGAGCGCCCTTTACATGTCGGTGCTGAACGCCAGACGCCGGCTCGCCGAGGAGGAACTGAAGGAAAAAGGGCTTGCGCTTGAACGTTCAAACGCGGAACTCAAGGACCTGAACGCCTCGCTTGAGTTCGAGGTCAAGATGCGCAAGCGCGCGGATGACGCGGTCATTAAGACAGTTGACGACCTCGAGCGCGCCAACTCGGAGCTTGCCCGCTCGAACGCGGACCTCGAGCAGTTCGCCTACGTCGCCTCCCACGATCTCCAGGAGCCGCTGCGGATCGTCGCCGGCTACGCGCAGCTCCTTGCAAGGCGCTATCGCGGCAGGTTCGATACCGACGCGGACGAGTACATCGGCTACGTGGTAGACGGCACCAAGCGGATGCAGGTCCTCATAAGCGACCTCCTTACCTTCTCGAGGGCCGGGAAGCACAAGGAACTCAAGCCCGTGAGCCTTAACGAGGTGTACGGCAGGGTGACCGCGAACCTCAAGCTCATCATCGCCGAGGCCCAGGCCACGATAACGCGCGGCGACCTGCCGACGGTCATGGCCGACCCCGTGCAGATGACCCAGCTCCTCCAGAACCTCATCGGGAACGCCGTGAAGTACCGCGGCGAGGACCATCCGGCCGTGCACGTACAGGCCGAGAGGAGGAACGGCGAGTGGCTCATTTCGGTAACGGACAACGGCATCGGGATAGACCCTAAATACTTCGACAGGATATTCGTCCTGTTCCAGCGGCTTCACGGCAAGGGCGAGTATTCGGGCACGGGGATTGGGCTATCGATCTGCAAAAAGATAGTCGAGAACCACGGCGGCCGCATATGGGTCGAGTCCGCCCCGGGCAGGGGCGCGACGTTCTACTTCACCATGCCTTCCGCCGATTATCAGGAAAAAATTTGAGCGGGGTCGCGCGATGAGGAAAGCCGAAATATTTTTGCTGGCCGCAATACTTGTCCCGGGGCTGCCGGTCCCAGGGCATGCCGTCCGCAGGGGGTACAAATCGGCGGTGGAGTCCCTTTCGAGGCAAAAGCAGATAGAGCTTGCGATGAGCGCGGCTCCCGCAAGGATTTCGAAGAACGCCGCCATAGTGCTCCCGGACAAACACGGGGAGCCGGCCGTCGTAAAAAATGGGACAAACGGCTTTACCTGCGTGCCAGACATAGACGGCCAGGAGATACCTTCGCCGATGTGCGCCGACGAGGCGGCGATGACGTTTTTCCTCGACATGTGGAGCGGCAAGGACAGGCCCACGAACAGGACCGCGGGGGTCGCCTACATGGCCCAGGGCGGGTGGCACTGGGAGAAGGACGGCGAGGTGATAAAGAGCATGGCGAAGGGCGAGCCGGGGGCGAAAAGGGTGAGGGAACCCGCACACTGGATGCTCATATACCCGTTTACGGCGGAAAAGTCGATGCTCCCGGTAAAGCCCGCTATTTTCGGAACGTGGATCATGTTCGAAGGCACGCCGTTCGCGCACCTCATGGTCTACCAGGACCCGATGGTCCTCGCGGAATAGAGGGTGGGGAGATAGACTTTAAAAGATCGTATTTTCACAAGGGTCAAGGCCCGGGCCCTGGCCTTTTTTTTGCCCGTCTTATTTTTTTCTTTAGCCCATTCACGAACATTTTCCGTAAGTCATCCGGGCTTCAATCCCTGCAAGCCTTCAATTTGTCTGTTATAATTGGCGGTGTTGTTCAAGGACTTTTACGTAACAAACGCCGGACCCGGTCCGTTTCAGATATGGGAACTGGAGGCTTGAGATGAAAAAAGGTATGAGGCCAGCCTTTGCGGCGCTGCTGCTGCTTGTCTTTGCCGGAGCCTTGCCTGCCCGTGCGAGCGGCCATCACGGCGGCCACGGCGGCGGCGGCCACGGGGGGTTTGTCCTGAGGGGCGGCGTATGGATCGGGCCGCCCTGGTGGGGAGGGCCGTGGTGGCCCCCGTACTATCCTTATTATCCGTATTATCCTTATCCCTATCCGCCGTCCGCTGAGGAGGAGACCCCGGTATATGTCGAGCCGCCCGCGCGGGAGCAAGAGCAGGAGCAGGAGCAGGAGGAGGAAGATTACTACTGGTACTATTGCACGAACCCGCAGGGCTATTATCCGTACGTGAAAAAGTGTCCCAACGGATGGCTGAAGGTCGTCCCGTCGGGTCCGTCAAGTCAAGGTCCGGAGGAATAGGCGTATGAGAACATACAGGCACGGCGTATTTTTACTTATTTTGGCGGCCATCGGGCTTTACGGGTGCGCTACTATCCCGAAGGGGCCGAGCGTGATGGTGCTACCCGGCCCGGGGAAGACCTTTGATCAGTTCCAGGGCGATGACATGGTCTGCAGGCAGTACGCAAGCAATCGTATCGGGGCAAGCCCCCAGGAGGTGGCCCAGCAGAATACGGCGGCAGGGGCCGTAGGAGGGGCGGTCATCGGCGGGGCAGCCGGGGCGCTCATAGGCGGCGCATCGGGCAACGCGGGCGCCGGGGCGGCCGTAGGGGCAGGTACGGGGCTCCTCTTCGGGACAGCCATGGGGGCGGAATCCGGACAGGCCTATGCCGCGAGCGCGCAGCGCAGGTACGACATCGCCTACATGCAGTGCATGTACGCCAAGGGGAATAATATACCCGGCGTTGTGCGGCGGACTAGAAGGAGATACCCGCCCCCGCCTCCCCCTTCGTCGTATCCTCCTCCGCCTCCTTCGTCGTATCCGCCGCCGAGGTAGTTCCTGTACGAATAGAGAAGGGGATGCGAAGGCATCCCCTTTTTTTATTTTCTTTGGCTCGGCAAGCTTCCCGGTCGAACCCAGGGCGGCTTTGCCGCCGGGTCCGAACCCTTCGCGTCGAAATAAAAAAAGGGCGCACAAGGCGCCCTTTTTTTATCGGGCGCGCCCGCCGTGATTCGAACACGGGACCCACTGCTTAGAAGGCAGTTGCTCTATCCAACTG
>DAIDBB010000572.1 GCA_027310325.1 bacterium
GTATCTGATTTATCTAAAAAAACGGATTGCAACGCTACGCTCGCAATGACAGATCGCTCAATTAATCAGAGGTCCCTTATCTTTTATAATCCCCCCTCACCCCCCTTTAGAAAAGGGGGAAAGGCCTTGCCCCTTCCCCCCTTGCGGGGGAAGGACGGGACGGGGGTAAAGCTTTGGCCGCCATTGAGATGGCAGCGAAGCAATCTGCCTTAAGCCGTGCGCGAGCGGGATTGCTTCGTCGCGCCTGCGGCGGGCGAAGGCTTATCCTGCCCAATTACCGCAATGAACGATGCGCCCGCACGGACGTTCCTGACTCCGCGCACGGGGAGAAGCGCTCCTCGCAATGACAAAAAATTTCCCCTCTGACTAAAATAAATCCCCCCTTTCGGGGCTTGCCGGCCAAATAAAAAGGCCCGCCTGATTTACATCAGGCGGGCCTTTCCGGTTTCGTATAAAGCGCCTTACTTCCTGAATCTCCTGTACGCCGCCAGCCCGAGGAAGCCGCTGCCGAGCAGAAGGAGGGTGGACGGCTCGGGGACCTGGCTGGGCGCCGAAAGGACGCTCCACTCTTCGAACCCGCTATTGGCGACCGCGTATTCCGAATAGAAGACGAAGTATTCGGTGGGGGCGTGGCTGCCGAGGAGGCTGGTGGGGATAAGAAGGTCCATGTCGCCGTGGCCGCTTCCGCACTTGCCGGGCGTGTCGCAGATGGACGACTGGAGCACGACGGTCACGTCGCCGTTGGTGCCGTTGTCAAGCGCCCATACCGGTGAAAGGCCGAGAAGCCCGCCGGCGCCCGAAGTGAAGGTCGTCCCGGTGAAACCGTTCCCGTAAGGGCCTGAGCCTACGGCCTCGGGGTTGGCCAGGTTCGGGTCCGACCCTATATATATCTGGAGGTCCGTGATGTCTATCCGGTTCCCGATGCTGCCTGCCGGCCCCACCTGATTGGCGTCGAGCGTCAGCTCGTAGTAGGAATTGCCGTTCATCGTAACGGTCGTCAGACTGCCGAAAAGGACCGAGTGTGTCCAGGTGCCGGTCTTGGTGTCGAAATTGGCGTGGTTCTGCGCGTCGGTGTTAAAACCGTTCTGAAGCCCGCCCGAACCGTTCGTCTGCACGCGGACGAAGGGGTTGAATACCCCGGTCCCGGTCGAGGGGAGCGAGGGGTTCGGGTCTGCCGAGAAGAACGTCCCGTCGACGGTTGTCCCTGTGTCCGTGTCGGTGAGAATGTTTATCGTCTGAGCCCCGGCTGTTCCGGCGCCCACCCCGAAGGCCAACGCCGCGGCCGACAGCAACATCAGTCCCTTAATCATCTTCTTTTTCATAATCGCTCTCCTATCGTAGCTGTTATAGCGTATTCGTCCCGCTCCTTATTGTATCTGGGCTTATGAAATTGCAACCACCGTGCCAAGGTGGCTAAATGCTTGAATTACCTGTGTTTACGTTTTACGCAGGTCTACGTTGCCATGCCGAACTGTAAAATTTCTTAACACCCCCGGAAAGGGAGGCTGCCCATTAAACAGATAACACGTTGAAATCATTATAAAAAAGTCCACGCGGAGGGGTGTAAAATTAGTTGATACCCCTGTTTCGACCGGCTGACTATCTATCCCGTCCATAAAGAGAAAGTATTTAATTCCGCTCATCATCGCAAATGGTCCCCGTCCCCAAAAATGCGAACGGGCCGCGCTTTTATAGCCGCGGCCCGTTCAGCAACCGGACTGCACCGGCGGACAGCCTACCCGCTATAAGGCCCGCCTC
>DAIDBB010000594.1 GCA_027310325.1 bacterium
CCTCTGCTCGTTGGCCGGGGTCTGCTCGACCCGCGCCTCCAGTGACTTTATCTGCTTTCTTATCTCGGAGTTCCTCTGTCTCAGGGCGGATATCCTGTACTTTACGTTAACAAGGTTGTTGTAGACCTCCGGGTTCCTCAATTCCGGATTTACTTCGTCAAGCTCGCTTTTTTCCTTTCCCGACGCGTTCCTGGCCATGAGCGACTTTATCTCCTGAATACGCCTTTTCGTCAACACGACGTCCGGGTAGTCCTCCTTGTATATTGAAAGGAGGCTCGCGAGGTTCCCCTGGAGCTTGGCAAGCTCTTCGGCAAGCGGATTAATCGGCGCCTGCGCGCCGGGGCGGCCCAGCTGGCTCTCGAGGAGCATCTTTCTGTCCTCTTCGGCCTTCTGCTCGTTTGCAACGGTCTGCAACTCCATCTGAAGCCTGTCCAGGGTGCGGAGGTTCGCGTCGAGTTCCTGGGGAAGGGCCCCCATGTACTTTTCCTTGTAGGCCCTGACCGCCCTTTCCTGGGTCTCGAGGTTCTTCTTGGCGTTGGCGAGCTCGTCGGCGAGGAAGTCGGACGTACCCTCGGCGTACTCTTCCCTGGCCTTGAGGTTCTCCTCAATGAAAAGGGCGGCGAGCGTGTTCGTAACCTGCATGGCCAGGGCAGGGTCGGTGCTGCTGTAAGTTATGCTGAAGGCGTCGCCGGAGCTGCCGCCGATGACCCTGGCGTCGATATCGTCGGACATCCTGTCGAGCAACGCCTCCTTAGAGCCCGGCCTGGTCTTGACGTAAAGCCCGAGCTTTCTCAATACGACCTTCACGGGGTTGCCCGAAAGGCCGTCCTGATAGAGGTGGTAGTCGTTTATGATCTTTTCGAGCTTGGGCCTGCTCATTATCTGCTGGCGCAGCGTATTGAGCCGCTGGTTAAAAGGGGTCTTGTCCGTCGGGGTGACGTAAGCCTCGGGGACCTGCTGCTTTTCGACCATTATCACGGTCGTGGATTTGTAGTAGGACGGGAGCGTTACGGCGAAAGCGAGTCCAATAACCCCAAGCACGGCCGTAAGTATCGCTATGAGCCATCTCCGTCTGGATACGAGGTCGATATAGTAATGTATGTCCGTTTGAACGCGTTCCATCTTTAGAATCTCCCTTCATAGGCTGTAAACGTTACGCTTATGGATGCCCTGTCATTCTTGAAGCCCGAACCGATGCTCCCCTTGGACGTCTGGTTGAAATGCGAGTAATCCGCGGCAAAGGTCATCCATGAATACGGGCGCCATGCCCCGGCGACCGTATAGCCCCATGCGGCAAGGTCAACTTCAGCGACCGGCTTCGTGCGGTCGGTGGCGTAGAACCCGGCTGCGCTCGCGTCTATCGATTCCGTGACCTTATAGGTCCACTTCAGCGAATACCTGTCGTCGACATTGAGGCGCTTGCTTATAAGCGCCGTATTTATGAGGCTCCTCGAATAATCGAAAGCCACCGTTGACCTCTGGAACGACTTCTTTATCCCGGCGCTGTAAAGGGCCGTGTACTGGTTCTTGAGGCTCGGCGTATAGGCCGCGCCTCCGGAGGCCGAGACCTCCAGCGAATAAGGGAACTTATGAGCGCCCCCAATGCGGACTGAATGGGCCTCGATGCCCCCCTTCCCGGCGGGGGAACTGAAGTAGAACGCGGAGAAGGAGTAGCTTGTCGTGACGTCGGTGGTCTCGGTAGCGGAGAAAACCCCTGAAACGCTCGCGGTATCCGCCCTGCCGAGGCTTACGCCTGAAGAACTGCTTAGCTGCGTGAGGGCGTCCGATAGGCCGAGACTGACCGAGGTCCGGGGGGTCAATTTGTGCGTAAGGCCGGCGCTCGCGGCGTTGCTCAAGACGTTCGCGCGGCTCACCTGTATCCCGGTAACGATGATCCCTCGAATGTCTTTTGAATAGCCAAAGACGTCGCTCGCCTTAAAAACCGATTTTTCGGAGAGGTCAACGATCATATCGACGCCCGCCGAATGTGCAAGATATTTGAGATCATTATTCCTAATGTAGGTACGGCCCGAAGGCGCATAAAAACCCAGCAGTCTGAACCCCGGGGCTTCCTTCAGTATTTCGGTCCTCGGCTTAATGTTAAGAGAATAATCGCTCGCCGGCTTTCCGCTCGTAGACGCCAGGTTCGCGTTGCTCTCATACAGTAGCGATGTCGAGATCGTCTGCGTCAAGGTGAAACCCTCTCCTCTTGACACGCCGGGCAGTAAGAACGCGGCGGCAGCAATACCGGCAAGGATCCCAGCTTTAGCCCTAGGGAACAAAAATCGTGTCTCCTGCCTTCAGTATCAGGTTTTCCTGTCTGTCCCCCCCGTATACGAGGTCGTCGAAACTGACCCTTATCCTTTCGTCCGACCCGTCGCCTTTTGAGCGCACAAGCATCATCTTGTTCTTGGAGGCGAACTGCGTGAAGCCCCCGGCCATGGCGATGGCCTGGAGAATTGTCGTCCTCGTCTTGAGGAGGTACGGCCCGGGCGTTTTGACCTCGCCGACGACGAATACCCTGTAACTGTTGACGGCCTGGACTATGACCGATACCACCGCGGTCTCCTGGTACTTCTTGAGCTTCGCGACTATCTCTTCCTTCATCTGCGCGGCCGTATGCCCCGCCGCTTCGAGGTCCCCTATGAGCGGTAGAGAGATCTTCCCGTCGGGACGGACCGTTACGGTCTTCGAGAGGTCCGCGTTCTTCCATACCGAGATCTCGAGGACGTCCTCGGGGCCTATCCTGTAGTCGCCGCCAGGGTCTTTCCACTGCCCGTTCGTCTCGGCCCCGTGGGCCGCCGGCAGGAGTATTAACGACAAAGCGATGAAAAGAAGGGTTAAAACCTCTCTTGTCTTAGTTGAACTCATTATGCGTTCCCTCGTATTTTTTTTAAATGAGCTTAAGGCCGCTCGTGTAAGTGGTGCCCGAGACCCGTTTCGACCATACCGCCCGGGCGTAGCCGTGGACCTCTAGCCCGTCTATATCGACGCCGAGGACGATATCTTCCTTTAACGGGGCGCCGCTGTAGACTATCCTCACGCCTCCGTCAGAGTAGTTCTTGAGGCGCGCCCGGACCTTTTCATCCCCGAGCGTAAAGACCATGTCCATGCCGGCCTCGGTCCTGTCCATCACTCTCCTGTCCAACAGCACGTACCCGCAGTACGGGCACGCCAGACTCTCCGCCTCGGTCGAGGCGAAGAAGACCTTAATGCATCTGGGACAGACCCTGTGTTCGATTCCCATTCTTTTATCGGTACAGACCGGCATCGTCTTGAAGCGGACCGTTACGAAGGGCGTCCGCGCGCCGGCACTGACTACTAACCTCCTCAAGAGTGGTTACAAGTATAGCGGGATAAGAAAAGTTGACAAGAGCCCGAATGGATAAATTTCGGTTTAATACGAACGATTTGAAAATATTAATCCGTTAGTATTAATACTAAAGTCCATGCTCGACAAGAAAAAGGGAAGGCCGACGTTATGAGTTAGAGACGTACTTATACCGATTCTAATCCGGGAGTCCTGTTAAGGCGCAACGAAGATTTTTTTTGTGAACGACAAAAAAAGCGCGCGTGTACCCGGAGGCCGCTTTAGAAACGGTTGAACGAGAGGTCAAAGAGAGGTCTATTTTAAAGAGGGGCCAGGACGGCCCTAAAAGAGGTGGCCGGTAGTCTTCTGTTCCGGGGCAAGCACAAGGCCGGAGGGGGCCATGTCGTTATTCTTTATCGCGTAGCTTACTAGCTCGGAGCGGGACCGGACGTTGAGCTTCTGGAAAATCCTCGTAAGGTGTGACTTTACCGTGGGCTCGCTTATGTGGAGCTTCTGGGCTATCTCCTTGTTCCTGAACCCATGGCCGATAAGCCCTACTATCTCCCTCTCCCTGCCCGAAAGGGCCGACATCTTGTCGCCCGAAAGGGAGTTTACGCCGTTAAGGATGCTCTTGAAGGTCTGCTTGTCTATCC
>DAIDBB010000004.1 GCA_027310325.1 bacterium
CACTCGTAGAATTTGAAAGGTTCCGCCATGTCATGACTCCAAAGGCGTAAAAAAAAACGGCTCTTTTATACAAATCCTAACAGAAGGTATGAGCGTGTCAAGGTGTGTGCGGCATCTCGCAAAGGTTGCGGGAGGCCATGCGCAAGCCTAAAAACCTGCTAAAATTGTCGTACAATCTCCGCTTTAAATATCTCAACCGGGGCCGCTAAGGCCGCCAACCTTAAAAAAAGGGGACGTTACTATGGATCTGATCCGCCGCCTTCTCAAGCCGAGAAAGGAAGAGACCATAAGGGACCTGATCGTACAGCCGGAGAGGACGCTTGCAGACACCGAGATCACGCCGATAAAATACGGGCTCCCCAAGGAAATAGAATCCATCTGCCCCGAATGCATGAAGATAATAAAAGCGACCCTCTACCCGGAAGGCGGCAAGGTATGGATAAAAAAGGACTGCGAAGAACACGGCGAAGTGAGAGACATATTTTACGGCGATATAGGCCTTTATCACAGGTGCGAGAACCTCTGGTTCGGCGACGGGGTGGGAGTTGAAGACCCTCCGATAAAAAAAGCTACCGTCTGCCCGGCCCAGTGCGGACTCTGCAACATGCACATGAGCCACAGCGGGCTCCCTATAATAGACCTTACGAACAGGTGCAACATGACCTGCCCGGTATGCTTCGCAAACGCGAACGCGGCTGGCTACCTCTACGAACCCCCTTACGAGGACGTCGTCAGGATGCTCGAGGGCCTCATAAGCCAGAAGCCTGTCCCGGCCGACCGCGTGCAGTTCTCGGGCGGCGAGCCGACGATACGGACGGACTTCCTTAAGATAGTAAGGAAGGCGACGGAGCTCGGCTTTGATTACATACAGGTGAACACTAACGGGATAAAGATGGCTGACCTTGAATTCGCCCGGGCATGCAGGGAGGCGGGGGTTGAGAACATCTATCTCCAGTTCGACGGCCTCTCGGACGACGTCTATAAAAAGACCAGGGCTATGCCGCTTAACGAAACGAAGATGAGGACCATAGAGAACTGCAGGAAGGTCAAAATCGGGGTCATACTCGTCGTTACGTTGGTAAAGGGCGTAAACGACGGCCAGGTCGGGGAGATCGTCCGGTTTGCAATGAAGAACCACGATGTGATAGACGGCATATGCTTCCAGCCCGTGGTCTTTGTCGGAAGGTACGCCCAGAGCCACAGGCTCGAAAAAAGGTATACCCTTGCGGACCTTGCGCTCGACATCGAAAGGCAGACCGGATACATGCAGGCCATGAGGGACTGGTTCCCGCTCGGCGTAACATCGTCGTTTTCAAAGCTCGCCGCCGCCCTTACCGGAAAACCGTCCTTTACGCTTTCCCTCCACCCTCACTGTTCGCAGGGGACGTATTTCTTCATAGGGTCGGACGGAAGCATAAAGCCCTTCAGCGAGTTCATCGACGCCGACGGGTGCTTGAAGGAACTCCTCAAGCTTTCCAAAACCGTCAAGCCCTCGAGCTTAGACCTCCTTTCAAAGGCCAGGCTATTTTACAGGCTCAATAGATACTGGAAGCAGGACAAGGCCCCGAAGGGCCTCACCTTAAAGAGGTTCCTGGAAAGCCTCGAAGGGTTCCAGAACAGGAACCTACGGAGGGGTCTACTCCGGCGAGGACGGTAAAAACCGGTTTTACGACAGCGTCTTCATAGCCGGGATGCACTTCATGGACGCGTATAACTTCAGCGTCGAAAGGGTCAAGCGCTGCGTAATCCACTATCCCGACCCGAAAGGGCGCCTCTATCCGTTCTGCGCCTACAACGGCGCGCCTGTGTATAGAAAGCGGGTCGAGAGTAGATTCAAACTCTCGCCCGATGCGCTTAGGGAAAAGATAATCGCGGAGGGAAGGCCAAGGGAGCTTGAGCTTATAGCTAAGAAGATGGGTATATAGGTATAAAGTGAAAGTGCAGGAAGGCCACTGGGCCTTCCTGCCTGTTTTCAATCAGCCTTTATCTGTGCCGGGCTCTTGACGATTATCTCGGCTCTGCCCTTATAGTTCTGGATGACCCCAGAGATAGCGATGGTCCTGCCTTTGTATTTCACGGGGTCAACGCCGGCGGCCTCGAAATCCTTGAAGTTTCCCTTGAATATGACGGCCGTAAAATCACGGCGCCAGTCTTTTCCGAAGTTTATGAATATGGCGTTCTTGCTCCTGGCGACGTCGAAGACCTTGCCCCGCACCTTCGCCGTCCGCCCGATATAACTTCCGGCGTTTTTTGCGGGTATCGTAGCCTCGGCCGCGAAGGCCTGCACGGCCCCGAGAACAATCAGAAGGGATATGAAAAACGGGATACGGGCCCTGCTACGGCATTTTCTCATAAGCCTACCATTTCTCCCTGAACTCCTGGATAATCCTCTGTAGCGTCTTGATCTCCTCTTTTATCCTCTCGTTATCAGCTTTTTCCCTGGAAAGCTCGTTGGCTATATCGCTTATCTTCGTTGATACGGCGCTATTAAGCTTATTGTATTCCTTGCTCATCTCCTCGAACTCCGAGATAAAGACGTTTAAATAACGGACGAAGTGCCTTACATGAAGATCATCTCCGCCCCTTACCGAAAGTCTTCTCTCAAGATTGCCCTTGGAGACGATCTTCATCTCGTATTCGAGCCTCTTGAAAGGGCCGACGAACCTTTCCGCGAAGAAGAGCGAGAGTATGAGAACGATGGCCGCGTAGCCCGCTACGAGCAATAGCCCCGTGAGTAAGGGAGGCAGGCCGTATTCGTTAAGAAGCCAGAACGAGAAGACAAGCAGCGTTATACCGCCCAGAAGGGTCAGAACGATAAGAAAGGCGAGGGAGAAGTGGATGTCCCGCGACGCAAAAAACCTTTGATGGTTCCTGGTCATCTTAAGGGAATCTTCTTTGGTCATGGGAGTCTTTCTGCTAAGTGATATAATCCACTTTCCGGGTTTTGTCAAGTATCCGCCCGCCCGGTCAAATTAAAACCTTGACTACCACCCTGCCAGAACTTAAAAAATTGTAATCCATTTCGCTCAAATAAACTATCGGAAAAGGGGATCTCCTAATGAAGGAAAAGATTATCCGCATAGGCCAGGGCAAGGAAGGTGTCGGGCTTCCGGAGGAGTACCTGAGATAC
>DAIDBB010000007.1 GCA_027310325.1 bacterium
TCACCAACCATTACGGGCTTAACGAGGCCGTCATCCTTTCGACCTGCAACAGGGTCGAGGTGCTGGCCATAACGTCCGACATGGAAAAGGGCGTCTGGCAGACAAAGCGGTTCCTTTCCGAGTTCCATAGCATACCGCTCGAAAAACTCGACGAGCATCTCTACTCGCACTGCGGGGAGGACGCGGTCAAGCACCTCTTCAGGGTGGCCTCGGGGCTTGACTCGATGGTCATGGGCGAGCCCCAGATACTCGGCCAGGTGAAGGACTCTTACGGGTTCGCTGTCCAGCACAATGCCGCGGGCGTAATCGTAAACAAGCTTTATCACAAGGCATTCCAGGTCGCCAAGCGCATAAGGACCGAGACGAAGATAGGAGAATCGGCGGTTTCCATCAGTTTTGCCGCGGTTGAGCTCGCGAGAAAGATATTCGGCAACTTAAGCGGCAAGGCGGTCATGCTCCTCGGGGCCGGCGAGATGGCGGAGCTTGCGGCCAAACACCTCCTTTCTAACGGCATAAGGGAGATAATGGTAGCCAACAGGACCTATGAGAAGGCGATAGAGCTCGTCAAGGGCTTCGGGAGCGCGTGCGGGACGGGCACCGCTATAATGTTCCGCGAGTTCCCGCATTACCTTAAAAACGTCGACATAGTCATAGCCTCCACCGGCTCTCCGAACTTCATAATAAAGCCCGACCAGGTCCACGAGGTCATGCGTGAGAGAAAGCGGAGGCCGATGTTCTTCATAGACATTTCGGTCCCGAGGAACATCGACCCCCTTGTAAACAACATCGACAGCGCCTACGTCTACGACGTCGACGACCTCCAGGGCGTGGTGGAGGCAAACCTTCAGGAGAGGTCCAAGGAGGCCGAGGCGGCCGAGCTGATAATAGTAGAGGAGATAGAGAAGTTCTACCGCTGGATAAAGTCCCTCGACGTCGTGCCCACCATAATAGCGCTCCGGCAGTACTGCGATGCAGTAAGGAAATCCGAGATCGAGAAGGCCCTTGCCTCCCTCAACCTTCCGGAAAAGGACAGGAAGACGCTCGAGGCGATGACCTCGGCCATAGTGAATAAGATCCTTCATAACCCTGTAACGCACCTTAAGAGGGAGTCGAATAAAATCGAAGGCGACCTCTACATAGACACCGTCCGAAGGCTCTTCGACCTCGATAACTCTAATAATAACGTCCTTAAAAAGGCGCGGGGCGAGGAAGACTAGCGCCGCTCCGGACTCAGGCGCGGGGGCCGTTTTTCTTTAAAAAATCAGGCCGCCCCTTATGGCGGAGAATTTTAATCTCAATCGATATGGAAGGGACCTCGGAACCTTGAAAAAAATAGTCATCGGCACGCGCGGGTCAATGCTCGCGCTCTGGCAGGCGAACTGGGTGAAATCCGAAATAGAAAAGAGGAACCCAGGGGTAGAAGTCGCGCTCGAAAAGATAAAGACCACGGGAGACAAGATCCTCGACGTGCCGCTCGCAAAGGTCGGGGGCAAGGGGCTTTTCGTAAAGGAGATAGAAGAGGCCCTGCTCTCCGGAAAGGTCCACCTGGCGGTACATTCGATGAAGGACGTGCCGACCGTCTTCCCCGGTGGGCTTCATCTTAGGGCCATAACCGAGAGGGAAGACCCGAGGGACGCTGTCTTTAGCAGAAATAACGTAAGGCTTCTTGACCTGCCAAAGCGGGCGAAGGTCGGGACATCGAGCCTGAGGAGACAGGCGCAGCTCCTCCACGCGAGGCCCGATTTCGAGATGCTCCACCTCCGGGGAAACCTCGACACCAGGATGAAAAAGCTCGCCGACGGCCAATTTGACGCCATAATACTCGCTGGCGCGGGCGTAAGAAGGCTCGGATGGGGCGACAAGATAACGGAATACCTCCACCCGGACGTGAGCCTTCCGGCCATAGGCCAGGGGGCGCTCGGGATAGAGACGCGCACCGAAGACAAGGACATAAATAGCCTCGTGGCCTTCTTTGACCACGCGGATACCTCTGTAGCCGTCCGGGCCGAGCGGGCGCTTTTAAAGAGGCTTGAGGGCGGCTGCCAGGTGCCCATAGCCGCCTATGGCGAAGTCAATGGCGAGACTCTTAATCTAAGGGGACTCGTTGCCTCGACCGACGGCTTGACCATTATAAAGGACTCCGTCACGGGAAATAGAAATGACGCCGAGAAGCTCGGCGTAGAGCTCGCCGAAAAGCTCCTCAAGCAGGGCGCCTGGGATATACTGAAGGACCTTTATGAGGTAAACCCGCCCGGCGGGGCGTAAGACCGATACCTTAAAGCATTTCGTCCAATCGTTGCAGTCGTGACCTTTAAGCATCTCCATACGACTTTTTAGGAATGTTACATAAGATCGCCAAGATCTTCCACCTCTGGGGCCTTGTGCTCTGGCTCGGGCCGTCCACCGGGGGCTACATCCTATTAACCTTCGCAAGGGCCCAGGATAGGAATTACAT
>DAIDBB010000073.1 GCA_027310325.1 bacterium
AGGAGGCCGTGTCCTATAACGACCTTCAGGCCAAGTTTGACGGCCAACAGCTGATGAGGTACACGCTCATGACGGAGCTTACGAACATCGGCTACAGGAACACCTACAAAAAATGGCTAAAGTACTGGGCGGCCGTCGGGGTGGGATTCGCCGAAGAGAAACTGAACGACAAAAAAAATACGGGCGCTATCGACAATATCGACGTGGGCTTTTCCGCGGCCCCGGATTTCGGCCAGTACGCGGCGGCCAAGGCCGAGGTCGCTTACAGGCGCCTCGATAAACTTTCCCAGGGCCTGCTGCTCGACAGCAGGAAGCAGCGTTATTACCTTGAGGTGCATAATAAGTACCTGAAGAAGTACGCCCTCGTTACGCTCTCGTACGAGAGGGCCAGGACGTCGTCGCTATGGCTTAACACCCTTGCGTCCCCGCTCCTCGTGTCAAGCGTCATCGCCCCCACCCAACCGATTAACGTAACGACCCCGAGGGTGGCTGCCAACAACATGTTTAACATGTATACCGAAAGCTACAAGGCCATCCTGGCGTCCAGCTATCTGCGGGGCACCAGCGTATCCGCTTCGGCGGAGCACAGGAACACGTTCAATCCAATAATCGGCAACGAACGTTCCGACATCGCGTACTTCCTTGCCACGTATACCCGCCCTCTCTGGAAAGGGACACTCCAGGGTACATTTAACTACAACGCCTTCAGCACCAGGACCTCCAGCGGGAGCTCTTCAAGGAGCTTTGACGCGCTTCTTAACGTAAACTACTCGCGTGAGATCCTGAGGGACCTCGGATGGCGGGCCACGGTCCGATATGAGAACAAAAGAGTCGACCTGCTCAAGTGGGAGTCCTACAGGCTGGAGAACACGTTGAATTACAACCTGCGCGAATGGTTTTTCACGGCATCCCATATGTATACCCTGACGTACGGTATCGGCACGACTTCTACGGACAACGCCGTGCTCTTCCGGGTATCCAGGACATTCTTAAGGTATCTCTAACGATGATGAAACCGAATACCGGTCATAAGGGCGTCCCGTATAAAGGGGCCTTAAGCTCTTTTTTCCTTGTCCTCGCGGTGATTCTATTGGCCCTATCGGCCCATCACAGGAACTTTGTCTGGAGGGACGCCCCCGGGCTATGGACGGACGTGGTAAAAAAATCCCCGGAAAAAGCCAGACCGCACTATAACCGCGCGACCGTCCTTGCGGAAGCCGGCAGGCTTGACGAAGCCATAGCCGAGGACTTCAAGGCGATAGAGATCTATCCGGGATACGGGCGGGCCTATTTCAACGTCGGGGCGATCTACCACTCGTGGGGAAGGACCGACGAAGCAATAGATAAGTACCGCGTAGCACTCTCTCTCGAGCCCGGCCTTGTCGAGGCCCACAACAACCTCGGATACGCGTACTACGAAAAGGGGCGGCTTGACGAGGCGCTTAAGGAATACGACGCCGCCCTTGCCATTAAACCCTCTCATATAAAGACGATCCTGAACGCGGGATACGTGTACAGAGACCAGGCCCGGTGGGAAGAGGCCGGGGCGGCGGCGAGGAAAGTCCTCTCTTTTCAGCCGGGTAACGCCAAGGCCCATTGTCTCCTCGGCGGCGTATACCTCGCCCAGGGGAACACGGGGCCCGCGTTCGATGAGTTCATGGAGGCCTTGAAGCTCGACCCCGGCATGGCTGCGGCGCACAGCGGCCTTGGCAAGGTCTACGAAAGGCTCAATCGTCCCGGTGACGCCGCAAGGGAATACAGGTCGGCCCTTTCCCTCGATCCAGGCAATAATGAGGCCGCCTCAAACCTTGTAAGGCTTACCGAGGGCAGATAGCCGCAGGGCTACTTAAGCGCGGCCTTTATCTCGCTCAGGGCCTTGGAGGCTTCTTTACGCACGCCTTCCGACGGATGGTCTGAAAAGGCCATCACATACCCTTCGTACCCCTTAGCCTTCTTGCCCAGGGACGCGGCGACCTTAAGAAGTTCTATAATGCCGTATGGCTGGCTTTCGGGCCTGTCCCCGGCGTTCATCAGCGCCTCAAATACCTTTGCCACGTCCTTTTCGGCAAGGTCACCGGCCTTCCTCACGAGCGCTTCAGCCGCCGAGGCGACCGCGTCGAGGTTGTCGGAATTCAATACGTCCAGAAGGCGGTCCATGCCCCGTTTACCGGCGTCAATGAGGACCTCGGCGGAACTGGACCTGAATAAAGGCTCCGGGTTCGTCAGTATCTGCTTTTTAAGTATATCGGGGCCGTCATCAAAGTTCAAAAGAGCCGCGGCAGACGCCCTTCTTACGTGGTAAGCGCCGTCATTAAGATGTTCAACGAGCGCCTGCCTCGACTCCGCAGTCCTCAGTTTCGCCAGTTCCTCCGCTGAAAGCCCCGATAGCTCCTCGTCGGCGCTCCCGAGGTTCGCCACGAATATGTCGAAGAAGGCCTTGTTCCTTGAAAGGGCGGCAGTATGGAGTATCGTCTTGGCGAACACACCGGCCGGAGGATTTTCGATAAGGGCGGCGAGTTCTTTGGCGGTCTCGGCGGGGTTCTCCCTGGCAAGATGGTTCAAGAGCATCGCGCCTTCTTCCCTGGTAACGGTCCCGGCCGTTACTTTGGCGAACATGGCGGTCAAGTTCTCCTTTATCGTGGGCATACCACCCTTATCTTCCTTTCAAGAGATAAGCGCGCCCGAACGGGGCCTTTAAGCGGATAACCACATGCAACTCAAGCCAAATCGGTCCGTATTTTACTGTATTTAAAAAGAACTTACAAGAGTTATCGTCCCTTGATTTACGGCGGGCTTTATTATATAACTTATGTAGTCTGGAAGATCATTTACGCGGACCTAATATGACCGAATACAGCAGGGAGCGGCTCGATCTTTTCGGCGCGCTTCAAAAAAGGCACTCCAGCTCCCTGGAGAACGGCCGGTTATGGACGCTTGAGCCAGGGGACATCCGTTTCAGGTACGGAGAGTCGATCGCGGAACTCAAGATCCCGTACCATATGGGCGCCGACGACGAGGCGTGCATTGAAAACGCGGTTGCCGGCCTCATCGCGCTCCTCATCAAGCGCGCCGAGCCGTCTTTCGAAGGCAGAAAAACGCCTCCCTCCTCACCGCCGCTCATGGCCCCCGTCAAGGAGCTTAAAAAAAAGACCTTCAGGACCGACATCTTCGTTGCGGGCTCGCTCGAAAAAAGGTTGGCCCGCGAGATAGTCTCCACGGTGGCCAACGTGGACACGGCCATAATAGCCTCATGGATGGGCGCGGACGGGCACGGAAGAAGATTCGCCAAATGGGTCGGGGATTTCATCGAGAAGGCGCTCAAGGACGAGGTTAAACACGGCGGCCCCGAGGGGACTTCGTACCTCTCTCTTCTGGCGGTGGTGAACACCATTAATAAAAAGAAAGAACGTATAAGGAACGTCCGGGTAAAAGGCATAAACTATGAAAAGCTCGACCTGGCCGTGGGGCTAACGTTGTTCGTGGCCTTGAGGGAGGCCCTGAAAGACCTATTCGAAAAGTTAAAGTCAGCCAAGGCGAACTGCTACAGCCAAAAAAAAGAAGAGATGCTCCTCTCTTCCATTGTCCCTAAGTCTTTCATCTCCATACCGTCCAATCTCCTGAGCTCGTCCCTTAATCCGTACGGCCTAAACGCAGAGGCCTTCGAGGTCATATCCTCTTACGCGCCTTTCTCGGCGGGCAACGTTATTGAAGAATTCACCGGGGCCGTCGTGAACGCGATGAAAAAGAACCAGGAGGACCTTGAGGCGCTCAAGCTCCAGTGCGCGATCACGAAATTAAGGGAAGAGACGCTCAAGTACCTGACTGAGTTCGACATCCGGTCGGAGTCCCAGGAACTCCTCTACGAACTGTACAACGACGACAGGATGATAAAGAACTTCCTCTCCGACCCGAAATCGTCCGTCAACCTCAGCAAGAGCCTGGATGAGGTCAAGAAGAACTTCATGAAGGACGCCCGCAGTGTCGAGATAATAACCGATTTCCAGAGTTTCCTGGCCCCTTTCAAGAAGTCACTCTTCGGCAATATCCGAAAGAGCACCAAGGAGGAGATCGAGGACGTCTCTCGCGCAATCGGGAGCTTTTACGCCTGCAAGCTTGACGACCACGTGGAAAAGTTCACGTCCCTTATGAGGGCCGCCATGGCTGATAAGCGCGTGGACCTCAATCAGGCGCTTCTCATGGAAGAGTACAACAGGGGGAGGCTCTACCGTTTCTCCACCGATGAAAGGCCATTTTTGAAGACCCTATCGATCGAGGAAGAGGGCCAGCTCCTGATAGACATGAAGGACTTTACGAAAAAGACCCTTAAGATAAAAGAAATAGCCATGGTCGAGTTCATGAAAGAGAACTTCTACAAGCCCATACTGGAAGCCGCGGGCCGCTACAGCGCTTCAGGGCTCTCATCCTACGAGCATGGCATAAGCCTCGCCAACCTTCTTGGCGACGCCGCCATATTCTCCGGCGGCATCACATACCTTGTGGCCCTGGCCAGGGAAATACAGAAAAGGACCCGGCTTTACCGCGAGCAGCTCCTTAAAAAACTACCCCCGGAGACAGGCACCGTGGTCCTTGAAGAGGTGCACAAAAGGTTCGAGGCGCGCAAAGCCCTTCTGAGGGAACGCCGGGCCGAGCTAGAGTCCGAGATGGAAAAAGGAGACACCGACGCGGAGTCGAAGCTCCTTGCGCTCGGCGAAGAGGAGCACAGGCTGGAGAACGTCTACCGCGACGAACTGAGGACAGCCATACTCGATGAGCTCGAGGCGGGACTTTTCATATCGTACGGGGCGAAAGCGGAAACGATGATAATCGAGCAGAAGGAAAATAGCACCCCTATCAAGGTCTCGATCGGTGAGAAGATAAACGAGGCCGCGCGGGGAAGCTTCAGAAACCCCCTGGTGAGGGCGAAGATAGAGGTGCTGATCGAGAATGAAAAGCGCAAATCCGGGGCCCCTCTTCTCAAG
>DAIDBB010000087.1 GCA_027310325.1 bacterium
GTCCTTGGCGGGCCCATGGGTGTCTACGAAGACGATATATATCCTTTCATAAAAGATGAATTAAGGCTCATAAGGTCTGCCTTGAAGGAACGGACCCCGGTCCTTGGAATATGCCTGGGCTCCCAGCTTCTTGCCAGGGCCGCGGGCGCCGAGGTCTACAGGGGCGGGAAAAAAGAGATCGGCTGGTACAACGTGGAGCTTACCGATGACGGCCTGAATGACGGTCTATTCCTGGGGCTTCCCGAGGAGTTCCTCGTCTTTCAATGGCATGGCGACACCTTCGACGTCCCTGACGGGGCCAAAAGGCTCGCCTCCTCGAAGCTTTTTCCCAACCAGGTCATCCGCGTCGGCCCTTCGGCCTACGGCATCCAGTTTCATCTTGAGGTGACGGAAGATATGATAAGGGACTGGCTCGCGGTAAATAAGGACGAGCTTAAGCCCCTTAAATCGATCGACCCGAAAAAGATCGTAAAAGAGAGTGCCGGAAACATCCCGACGCTGCACAATTACGGCAGGGCGGTAATCTCCAGGTTTCTAA
This sequence comes from bacterium, assembly GCA_027310325.1. Taxonomy (GTDB): domain Bacteria; phylum Desulfobacterota; class GWC2-55-46; order GWC2-55-46; family GWC2-55-46; genus JAKAIQ01. The sequence continues at coordinate 539 of DAIDBB010000087.1, forward strand.
GGCTGATTGGATGATTTATGGGCAGGCCCTGATTACAAAACGGGCATTTTCCGGGACTTATCGACGGATAAGACCTCGGGACGGCCTTAAAAGCGGACTTTTTGAGGTTGGCGCCGTGGCATTAAAGTTGCAATTCTTGTCCTCCGATATACGGCGCTGAAACGGCGGGCGATTTAAAAGGGTCACAAAGGAGTGGACCCGTTCGGCATTACAGGCAAGGGCGCCTATTTACGAGGGGCGCCTTTTTCATCCCCCTCGGCGAGATCCCAAAAAAAATTATCATGTGGAGGAAGAGATGAAAAAGCTTGTGCTGTTCTGTGTCCTTGCGGTCCTTATCGTATTCGGTGAAATGGACTATTCATACGGAACGCCGTCCACGACGTTTTGGACCCCGGGAACGACGGATGTTCAGCCCTTCGGCGTGCCGCACATCGGCATAGACAATTACTTTACCCTCGGGAAAAAGGGTCCGAATAGAGGCGCGCTCCCGACGGACGTAGGGCTCACTGTAGGCGTTCTGCCCTTCGAGAAGCTTCAGCTTGAAGCCGGGGTGGACCTCCTTGAACCCGCGGACCATCCGTTCTTTTTCAACTTCAAGTTCGGCACCCCGGAGGGCTCCATATTCGACGGTTCTCCGGCCGTTACTCTCGGCATGTTCGATATAGGCACTTTCAATGGCCGCGGGGGCGGGAGGACGGACTTCGACATAGCCCATATGATGGTAGGCAAGACACTTCCGTTCGGTCTCGGAAGGCTCCACGTGGGCGGCTATTACGGCAACAGCGCGGCCCTCGTAGACAGGAATGGGGTCAAGGCGAATACCGGCTACATGGTCGGCTGGGACAAGGGACTCATGCAAACCAAGGGCGGAGACGGGGAGTACTACAAAGTCGTGCTTGCCGCCGACTACGCGAGCGGCAAGAACTATATCGGCGGAGGCGGGGCGGGAGTGTACTACTACTTCACAAAAAATATCTCGCTCCTTACCGGCCCCGTATGGTTCAACGAGCCGGCGGTAGCGGGCCCTTCAGTACAGGGATCGCCGTCGAACTGGGTCTGGACGACGCAGCTTGACATAAACCTTTAATGAAGATTTTATAAGGCCCTCAGGCGAGGCGGTCATGAAAAAGATAGTGGCGATAATAAAACCGTTCAAGATCGACGAAGTCAAAAAGGCGCTGAACGACGTCAATATAGAAGGAATGACGGTGACGGAAGTCAAAGGGTTCGGAAGGCAAAAGGGGCATACGGAGTTTTTCAGAGGGGCCGAGTATACCGTGGATTTCCTGCCCAAGGTAAAGATCGAGGTCGTGACCTCCGAGGAATTGGCGCCAAGCGTCGTGGAAACCATAATGGAGGCCGCAAGGACAAAAAAGATAGGCGACGGCAAGATATTCGTCTCCCCGGTGGAAGAGACGGTAAGGATAAGGACGGGGGAGAGGGGCAAGGAAGCTCTTTAAAGCGCAGCAGCGTATGCGGCGGAAAGTACGCGTACGATTTTTTCAAGGAGGGCGATGATGCCAAAGAAGGTTTTATCGACGATGTTGTTTGTTCTGCTTACCCCGGTTGTTGCCTTTGCCGAGGCGCAGCCGCCGAGGATCGATACCGGGGACACCGCCTGGGTGCTCATATCCGCGGCGCTCGTGCTTCTTATGACGGCGCCGGGGCTTGCGCTTTTTTACTCCGGGATGGTGAGGAGAAAGAACGTGCTTGCCACCATTATGCAGAGCTTCGCGCTCCTTTGCATCATAAGCATACAGTGGATACTCTGGGGCTACAGCGTTTCTTTCGGCCCGGACAAGTTCGGCGGGCTTGTCGGAGGGCTCGAGTGGATCGGCTTAAGGGGCGTGGGGCTCGGCCCGAACGCGGATTACGCCGCGACGATCCCCCACCAGGCCTTCATGGTCTATCAGATGATGTTCGCCGTGATAACGCCGGCCCTTATAGCCGGCTCCTTTGCCGAGAGGATGAAGTTCTCAAGCTTCATCGTCTTCAGTATCC
>DAIDBB010000394.1 GCA_027310325.1 bacterium
CTATTTCCCCGGTTGTATAAGGCTTCTTATGATCGAACATAACCATTAATTCTAATTATAGGATGAAAAAGAATAAGAAAGGAGCTATCATTTAAATAGATTCAAAAAAGGTTAATTTTTAAAATTTCCTTTTAAGCGGAAACCTTAAAGTTACACTTTTTATATTAATTATATTATCTTCAAAGGCATCTTACGTCAAGTCTTTTTTAAATATTTTTCCAAATTAATCTATTTTTACCGTAGCTGGAGAAAAGCCTTTTTCTCATCATTTGACCTCAACTACTCCACCATCCTCCAATTACCGCCGTACTTTGTGTTTACCCTTATCGGCACGCGCAGTTCTATAACGCTTTCCATCTCATGTCTCACGATTCTCGAAACAATCTCCCTTTCGACGTTAAATATCTCGAAAACTAGCTCATCGTGGACCTGTAGGATCATTTTAGACCTGAGCCCTTCGGTTTTTAAACGGTCAAATATCCTTATCATGGCTATTTTTATCATATCCGCGGCCGAACCCTGTATAGGTGTATTTATCGCGAGCCGGGCCCCAAGTCTGGCTGTCGATTCTACCGGGCTCTTGATCTCCGGGATGAACCGGCGCCTGCCGAAAAGGGTCGTGGTGTAACCGAGGGAAATAGCCTTTTCAACCGTCTCATCCATGAAAAACTTAACGCGCCTGTAGTGCTCGAAATAATTATTTATATACTCTGTAGCCTCCTTCATCGAGATGCCGAGTTCCGTCGCAAGGCCAAAAGGGCCCATCCCGTAGATGATGCCGAAGTTTATCGCCTTGGCCCTTCTCCTCATCTCCGCGGTCACGAGGGACGGCATGATGCCGAAGACCTCGGACGCCGTCCTTGTATGGACGTCTTCGTCCTTATCGAAGGCGTCCATGAGGACGGGATCCTGCGACATATGCGCGACTATCCGGAGCTCTATCTGGGAGTAATCGGCTGAGAAAAAAGTATAACCTTCTTCGGGGATGAACGCCTCCCTTATCCGTCCGGCGAATTCCCCTCTAACTGGTATGTTCTGAAGGTTCGGCCTCGAGCTAGAAAGCCGTCCCGTTGCGGTAACCGTCTGGTTGAAAGAGGTGTGTATCCTCCCCGTAAGAGGGTTTACGATGTCGAGAAGCGCGTCTATGTAAGTGCTCTTAAGCTTACTTAGCTGCCTAAAGTTAAGTATCAGCCCAGGGACTTCGTGCTCAGCGGCAAGCTGGGTCAGCACCTCTTCATCGGTTGAAAAACCGGTCTTTGTCTTTTTTCTTGGCTTGAGCTTAAGGACCTCAAAGAGAAGTTCCGAGAGCTGCTTGGGGGAGTTAATATTGAATGTCGTGCCAGCTGCCTCGTAGATCCGTTTCTCGATTGTATCGAGCTCTCTATCGACCTCCTTCGAAAGGTCCCGCAATTTCTCACGGTCGATCTTTATGCCCCGGATCTCCATACCGGCCAACACCCGGGAGAGCGGAAGTTCGATATCACGGTACAGCTCAAAGAGGTTTTCCTCCTCAAGTTTTTTGTGAAGCATTTCGGATAATTTGCTGATAATAAAGGTTTTTTGGCAATACCTCTTTTTTATTTCCTCAGATTCACGAGGTATTTTTTCATCAAGGACGATACCAAGGAATTCGTATCCGAGCTTCTCTATCGAATGCCCGGGCTTCGACGGGTTCAGAATATACGAGGCAAGGGATGTGTCCATGTCGACCCCCATGACGCCGACCCCAAATCTCTCGAAGAAGAGATACAGGGCCTTCGAATTGTCGGTATCCTTTGCTATCGCCCCGTCTTCGAGGAACTCTCTAAGGCCTGCGGTGATAGCCTCTTCGGATAATCCTTTTCCGGCAGATATGTAAAAGGCTTTTTCAGTCCCCGTGCATACAGCGATACCATGCAAAGCCGACAAGCCCCCTTCACCTGGAAGATTGATGGATATGGAGACCTTTCCGGCGGTCCTTAAGTCCTTCGCCAAAGTATCCAATTCTTCGGGTGAATTTACGTACCCGTATTCTCCGCGATCTTCCCGGGACGGTTCGGCCCCGGACATTACATCTCTTAAAATCTTGGAAAATTCGAGCTCTCTCAAAAGGGGCATGAGAATGCCATAATCCGGCCCTCTATATTTAAGGTCGTCAATAGTACATTCGATCTCGACATCGGGGTGGAGTGTAGCGAGGTCCCTCGAAAGAAAGGCCCGGTCCTTGTTCTCCTGAAGGCTTTTCCTCAACTTCTCGCCGGAGACCTCTCCAGCGTGCTCTAGGACGCCTTCAAGGGAGCCGAACTGCTTAAGGAGCTTTGCTGCAGTCTTAAACCCGATGCCCGGAACCCCGGGGATGTTATCGGACGTATCCCCGGCAAGCGCGAGGAGATCCCTAATAAGATCAGGCCTTATCCCGAAGCGCTCTTCGACCTCGGAGGGGCCGTATTCCTTGCCGCTCAGATAGTCCAGGATTACGGTATTATCGCCGACAAGCTGGTACATGTCCTTGTCTCCCGTAACTATGTCCATCTTAAGCCCGCTTCCAGCGTTCCTTTTTATGAGCGTCGCGATGACGTCATCTGCCTCATAGGACTCCTTCTGAAGGACCGGAATGCCGAAGGCTGAAACGACCCTTTTTATGTACGGGATCTGGACGCTCAGGAGGTCCGGCATGGGAGGCCTTTCAGCCTTGTACTCTTCGAACATCTCGTGCCTGAAAGAAGGCCCCTTGACGTCGAAGGCTATCCCTATGTATCCGGGGCTGTAATCCTTCAGTATCTTGAGGAGCGACTGCGTAAAACCGTAGATCGCGTTTGTAGGCAGCCCCTTGGAAGTCGAAAAACTCGCCGGGATGGCATGAAAGGCCCTGTAAATAAGGGAACTCCCGTCGATGATTATGAGCGTTTTTTTATTTTTTTCCATTCCTGGGTCTTAATCAATGGACGCTAGCCTTCGTCACCGAAAGCGTCCCTTATGATCTCGGTTGAGTACCGGCCATCCCTTAACTCTACGCTTACCACATCAAAGCGCACGGGACAATCGGCAAGGGCATGGTGGGCCAGATACGTATGTGATACGCTTATAATGTGCCTTTGCTTTCTTAAGTCAACGCTCTGCTGCGGTGGTCCGAACCTGTCCCCGCCCCTCGTCTTAACCTCGACAAAGACTATCGTGTCCCCATCCCTGGCTATGAGGTCGACCTCGCCGTACCGGCACCTGTAATTTCTTTCGATGATCCGGTATCCATTTTTCTTCAGGACCCTCAGGGCCTCATCTTCGCCCTTTTTACCTATGGAGATTTTGTTATACATGATTCGTCCCCGGCTTAGCAAAGTGCTTAAAGACTCTCTAAATCGGATTTTAATAAAAAATCATTTCCTCCTGCCCCCCATTTCTTGGGGGGTGTCAGGAACTGAAAATCTTTGAAGCGTCTGGGGTCCGTACGGACGGAAACGGATCCTCCAAAGTCAGACGAATTCGTTCGACCGCGCAGGACGGGTTGGCTAAACAATCGCCGCGCGCAAGCGCCTTTCTACAGGTCGGCAGCTCGCCGACTCACGAAGTGAAAAGGCGAGCCATAAAAATGTTAATTCCTTGCCGATTGAACGGATTCAACAAGTCTCCCCCTATCTTCATTCTTTCACGACCCCTCGGAAAGACCTCCTGTGTATCGGCGATGGGCCGAATTCCTTAAGCGCATCGAGGTGTTCCTTTGTGCCGTAGCCTTTATTGCTCAGGAAGTTATATTGGGGAAACGTCCCGTGATAGGAGTCCATGATCCTGTCCCGTGTGGTCTTGGCTATGATGGAAGCGGCGGCGATGCTTACGCTAAGCGCGTCCCCCGATACTATCGGCCTTTGAGATATGCTGGAACTTATGGGAAAAGACCCGTCTACGAGAAGATAGTCCGGCAGGACCTCGAGCGAAGAGACGGCCTTTTCCATCGCCTTAAGAGACGCCCTGTGGATGTTGATCAAGTCTATCTCCTCTGGCCAGATGACCCCGACCCCTACTGCGGACGCTATCTTATAGATTTCAAATACAAGAAGTTCTCTCTTGGACGGGGTCAACGTTTTCGAGTCTTTGATCCCAAGATCTTTTGTCGGGAGGGATGAAAAGATTACAGCGGCGGCGACCACAGGGCCCGCGAGCGGGCCCCGGCCAGCCTCGTCTATGCCGGCAACGGCCTTGAATCCATTTGACCGGGCGTCTTTTTCATGAAGATCCATAGGCTCATGCGGAGAATTAAGGCTTAGAAATTAAATTCCCCGAAGGGTCTTCGGGGAATTTTCAAATCGGCTTCGACTACCTTTTTGTCTTGATCCGCGCGGCCTTGCCTTTGAGGTCCTTCAGGTAATAGAGCTTTGCCCTTCTTACCTTGCCCCGGCTCAATACCTTTACTGAGTCAATGGAAGGCGAATGCACCGGGAATATCCTCTCAACGCCGATCCCGTAAGAGATCTTCCTCACGGTGAACGTGGACTTGAGGCCGTTGCCGCGCATCTTCGTCACTATGCCTTCGAAGGGCTGAAGCCTTTCCTTGTCTCCCTCTTTTATCTTGACCTTTACAATCACGGTGTCCCCGGGGTTCAGATCCGGCAGATCCGTCCTTAGAAAACCTTTTTCAACATCCTGAATTGCGCCCATACTACCCTCCGTTTATCTTTGTTCTTTTTTGTATTATTTTTTGACAACGATGTCATTAACGCTTCAGTTCTTGGCTACTTTGTACTCTTCTATAATGGCCGCTTCCGCGTCAGTCAGCCCGGCGTTCTCAAGAAGGTCAGGCCTTCTATCGTACGTCCTTATGAGGCTCTGGGCCTTCCGCCATTTTTCTATTTCCCCGTGATTCCCCGAAACGAGCACCTCAGGAACCTTCAACCCTTCATACTCCTCGGGCCTCGTGTACTGGGGGTATTCAAGAAGCCAGTTTGAAAAAGAATCGTTCTTAGCGGAAGCGTCCTCGCCTAAGACCCCCGGCTTAAGCCTCCCTACGGCATCTATGACAACGAGCGCCGCTGTCTCCCCGCCGGTGAGTATGTAATCGCCAACTGAAAGCTCGATATCGGCGTACTCCCTTATCCTTTCATCTACCCCTTCGTATCTGCCGCATATTATCGCCAGGTGACCGAATGCCGCGAGTTCCTCGGCCATCCTGTGGCTAAACGGCTTGCCCTGAGGGGTCATAAGGACCACCTTGGGACGCGGCCCGCCGGGGTCTCTTAAAGACTCAAGGGCGCGAACTACCGGCTCCACCTTCATGACCATTCCGTGCCCCCCGCCGTAAGGGTAATCGTCGGTGGTCCTGTGTCTGTCCAGGGCGAAGTCCCTGATATTGACGGTATTTACCTTTAAAAGCCCCTTAGTTATCGCCTTACCCAAGATACTCTGTTCGAGCGGCGAGGTAAAGAATCCTGGAAAAAGGGTGAGTATGTCAAACCTCATTGTTCTCCCGGTAATATTCCTTGAAGGAGATGCACCGTGACCTTCTTCCTTTCCATAGAGACCTCTTGGATCATCTCAACGGTAGCCGGCACGAGGACTTCCCCGAGCGGGCCTTTTATCTCGAGGACGTCGTTGCTTCCTGTGGCGATGATATTTATTATCTTGCCCAAAAACCTGTTGTCATCGGTCCAGACTTCCATCCCGATGAGGTCGAAGTAATAATACTCGTCCTCCGGCGGCTCCGGTATATCCTCTTTCAGGACCGAGACATCGCGGCCCGTAAGGGACCCGGCCTCGTCCCTTGTGGAGACCCCATCGAGCACCACTAAGTATATGCCCTTGTGAGGCCGCGACCTTATAATCTTGTACTCTTTATCCGCGATATAGACGGATTTCCAGGCAAGGCCTTCGAGGTCGCCGTAGGGGGCCACCTTTATCTCGCCTTTTATGCCGTGGACGCCAGTAATCCTGCCGATCGCGACTGTATCCTTTTTACTCAATTATCTCAAGAACTGAACGCTTCTTAAGCTTTGTAGAAGCAGCTGTCAGTATGGTCCTTATGGCCCTGGCGGTCTTTCCCTGCTTGCCGATGACCTTGCCCAGGTCTTCCTTCGCAACGGAGAGCTCGATCACGGAAGTCCTCTCGCCTTCTATTTCCGCCACCTTTACCTGTTCCGGATGATCCACGAGCGCCTTCGCGATATACTCGATCAGCTCCTTCATGAGGTACCTCCCGTTAGATGGGTCAGGCTGCCTTTGTATTGTCCTTTATCCCGGCTCTTTTCAAAAGCTCCCTCACAGTATCGGTCGGTGTGGCGCCGCGGCCCAGCCAGAAGGAGACCCTCTCGCTGTTTATATCCACCTTAGGAGGATTGACCATCGGGTTATACGTGCCGACGGTCTCTATGAAAGCCCCGTCCCTCGGGGCCTCGGAATCGGCGACAACGATACGGTAAAAAGGTTTTTTCTTTCCGCCCTGCCTCGTAAGTCTCATCTTGACTGCCATTTAAACTCTTACCTCCGGTTTTTTTATAGCCGTTTCGGCTTCTGTCTCACGGGTCCTTCGATTAGCGCATGCGCCCCGGGAACATGCCGCGCAGCCCCCTCGGCCCGGCGCTCTTCATCTTTTTCATCATCTTGCGCATGTCCTGATATTGGTTGATAAGCTTGTTTACGTCCTGGACCTTTGTCCCACTCCCCTTTGCTATCCTCTGCCTTCTGCTCGCGTTGAGGCATAGGACGTCCTGCTTCTCTTTCCTCGTCATCGAGTTTATTATGGCCTCGACCCTCGTTATCTCTTTCTCGTCTATCTTTATGTCCTTTGCCTGCTTGAGGGCGCTGAACCCCGGCACCATCGAAAGGATGCTCTCAAGGGAGCCGAGCTTTTTTATCTGCTGGAGCTGGTCCTTGAAGTCCTCGAGCGTGAACGCGTCTTTCCTTATCTTTTTCTCGAGCTCCTTGGCCTGCTTCTCGTCGAAGGTGGCCTGTGCCTTCTCGATAAGGGTAAGGACGTCCCCCATATCGAGGATCCTGCCGGCGAGCCTCGCGGGATGGAAGACCTCCAGGCAATCGACCTTCTCGCCCGTGCCGATAAACTTTATGGGCTTACCGGTGGTCATGCGCATGGATAGCGCCGCCCCGCCCCTGGCGTCACCGTCGAACTTCGTAAGGACGACCCCGGTTATGCCTACGGATTCATTGAAGCCTTTAGCCGTATTTACCGCGTCCTGACCGGTCATGGAATCAGCAACGAAGAGTATCTCAGCGGGCTTCAGTATCTCTTTAAGGGACTGAAGCTCCTGCATGAGGGAGGAATCGACGTGGAGCCTCCCGGCGGTGTCCACAAGAAGGGTATCGTATCCCTTTATCCCCGCTACCCTCAAGGCCTCCCTGCATACATCAGCAGGCGTTTTCATGTTCTCGCTGTCAAAACAATCGACATTGACTTCAGCCGCGAGCTTTTTAAGCTGAAGGACCGCGGCCAGCCTGAAAAGGTCGGCCGGTACGATATAAGGGTTTCTACCCTTGCTCTTGAGAAGAAGCGCGAGCTTGGCGGCCGTCGTTGTCTTGCCCGACCCCTGAAGGCCCACGAGCATTATGACCGAAGGCCGACCCTTAAGTTCAAGGCCGGAATCCGTCCCGCCAAGGAGATCCGTAAGCTCATCATGGACTATCTTGGTAAACTGCTGGCCAGGCGACAGGCTCTCCAGCACCTCTTTGCCCATCGCCTTTTCCTTCACCGCCGCCACAAAATCCTTGACGACCGTAAAGTTAACGTCGGCCTCGAGAAGGGCGAGCCTTACCTCTTTAAGGGCCTCCTGAATGTTCGATTCCGAAAGGCTCCCCTGGCCCCTTACGTCCCTTAATATCTTTCTGAATTTTTCCGAAAGTGATTCAAGCATGTTTTGCCTTCAAAAACCTCTTAAGCTCCGATGTCCCGATTATAATCGGGTTCGACAATGTTTAAAAGCCTTATTTACCGGATTGATTTTTGCAAATTATATAATCATATAAGATAAATATCGCCAATGTCAAGGTAATTGTCTTTATATGATTTTAATCAGCTTTTTACAAAAAAAGAATTTTTCAAAATACGGCGTTGACTGGATTGCTGAATTTTGTTACCTTATGGTATATGACGCTGCACTCTTCTTTAATACTCTTGATGCTTGTAATCGCCGCCCTGGCGCTTAACACGCCGTTCGGGTACTTCAGGGCCAAGGCCAGGAAGTTCTCCATCGCGTGGTTTCTTTACATACATCTACCCATACCCTTCCTTTTCGTATTAAGGAGGCTTGCGGGTTTCGGTATCGAATTCGTACCAATTATAGCAGTAGGTGCGATATTAGGTCAACTCCTTGGCGGAAGGCTCAATAGCCCAAAAATATCCTGCAATTGCGATGAGCGGTAACGGCATAAGCAAGCCTCGCCAAAACTCCAACAAAAAATCAAGCGGCAATTCAGGCAGGCCCAGCCCAGTGAGCTCCATCCTTTCGTCATCGTTCGCGTCCCTCGGCATAAACGCCAAACTTAAAGAACACAAAGTGAAAAAAATATGGGCTGAGTGCGTCGGAGAGAGCATCTCGAAGCGGTCGAAGCCGGCTAAGCTAATCGGCGCCACACTCTATTGCGCGGTTTCGTCGTCGCCCTGGATGAATGAGCTTAATTATCAGAAAAACGAGATAATGACGAGGCTAAATGAAAAGCTCGGTGAAAAGGCCGTTTCCTCGATCGTTTTCAAAGTGGGCCCAGTGACCAGCCCTTCCCCTGCCGCTGCCCCTCCGAAGCCTCCGAGGGCCCTTACAAACGAAGAATTGGATTTTATAGATAAGTCCGCAGGAATAATAAAAGACGGCTCTCTCAAGGCCCTCGTTAAAAGGGTCATGAAAAAGGCAAAGGCATAGGGGGGGGGTCTTACAAAAACAGAGGCTCTTCGACCTTAAGCACGCCGGTTCGGCCTGCCTCTATCAAGAAAAGCCGCGCCGTTTTATCCGGTTTCGTATGGACAAGCTTAAGCCTCCTGGCCTTGAGCCCCATTTTTTTTATCTCATCGATCAACTCAAAGACCCTCAAGACCGGGAAAACGTAAAATATCCTCCCGTCCCTACCGGCCAAATAGCTCGATACCCGGATAAGGTCCCTAAGATCCCCCATTACCTCTCCCCTCGCTACGGCACGTTCACGCATTGGGCTAACCCTTCCCGATCCCGCCTTGACATACGGGGGATTACTGACCACGACCGAAAAGGCCCCTTCGGGGCACAGGCCCGGGAGGTCTCTAAAATCCTTTTTTATAATGGATATTCTTGAAGTAAGGTTATTTGCCTCGACATTCCTTTTAGCGATGGAAGCCGCCGTACCGTCCACCTCGACCCCTTCTATCCTCGACACCCCGGTTCTCCACGCAAGCATAAGAGGTATGGCCCCTGTCCCGGTCCCGAGGTCTATGACGGAGTCGGTATCATGAAGGGGCAAAAGGAATTCGGCAAGGAGGATTGTGTCCTGGGTGAGCCTTTGGCCCTTTTTTTTCTGGATAAAGCCGTACGGGCCCAGCTTCTCAAAAGTCTCTTGAGGAGGCTCAGTCGTATCAACTTTCTGCGGCATCAAATGGCCTTCTTTACTATCCTGTTAAACTATACTTTGGCGTGTGCGGCCCCGGTATTTTCTCCGAGGAGGTTCATGGCAAGCCCCGTAAGGAGCTTGGGGTAGAAGTAAGTGGACTTCTGGGGCATAACGAGCCCCGCCTCGGCGACCGATTTGACCTGCTGTATCCGGGTCGGGTTCAGTATGAAAACAAGCTGGTTCGAGTCTTTTTTCCCGGCTGATATGGCCTCGTCATAGCTCTTTACATATATGAGATTTTCCTGCTTCTCCTGGGCCTCCTGGGTTATGCCGAGTATCCGAGTCAATATGAGCGAGTGGAGAACCGTGACGTCCAGGCCCTTGAAGACCTCGGGAATACTGTCGCCGAAGACCCTGTCCATCATATCCTTGGTCTTGAGGGTCAGCACATAATAGATGTTCCTACCCCTTATGAGAAGGCCGAAAGCGGTAGCTGTCTTTCCGGCTGTCCCCACCCTCTTGATGAAGTTTTTTCTCGCCTCTGGCTCGCTTCTGTCGTCGAAGGCGAACTCCTCGGAGTCGAAATAATTTTTACATTCCTTTATAAAAGAGTCAGCGTCAAAATCAAAACCCTTGAGGCTGTGGATGACGCGATGCGTAGGCCATATCGTCATGCCCTGGTCGTCCATATTGGAAAAGTACATCATGACATAATTATACGGTTCGTTACCGGTATAATTCCTGTTTTTTTCCCTCATTAGGTTCCTGTAGTTAAGGGCGGTCTCATACCTGTGATGGCCGTCTGCGATAAAAAGGGGCTTGCCTTTCATCCCCTCCGACACCCGCTCTATTACTCGCGGGTCGTCTATCCTCCAGAGCCTGTTCTCGATGCCATCGTCATCTACCGCGGATATGAGCGGGGATATGCCCTTCGCGGCTTCCTCGAGCGTATGGTTGATACGAAGCTCAGGCTCCGAGTAGAGAGAAAAGATGCAGCTAAAGTTCGACTCGCAGGCCTGCATGAGCTTAAGTCTGTCGGCCTTGGGACCTGATAGCGTCCTTTCGTGGGGATGGATCGAGCCCTTGCCGAATTCCTGAAGCCTCGAAAGGGCGATGAAGCCCTTTCTGGTCTGCTTCTTTCCATCGGCGAGCGTATAGGTCTGAGTATAATAGTATATGGCGGGCCTTTCATCCCTTACGAGATATCCTCC
>DAIDBB010000112.1 GCA_027310325.1 bacterium
ACGGGCGCATTTTTAACAGGCTGCTGAAAAAGTCCATCTGCTTCGAAGGCTACGCCGCTCGTCACTGCGGCGTACATTCAAAGTACGCCTCAGACCGTGCCTCTCGACGCCTCGCATCTGGAGCTTTTTGAGCAGCCTGAACAAATTCCGGGCAAGGGGAGATTATGAGACATGTTTTATAATCCCCCTTATTCCCCCTTTAAAAAAGGGGGAGATGGAACCGGTTTTTCTTTGCTTACTTTCTTTTTTACAAAAAAGAAAGCAAGTGGTCGGGGCGAGAGGATTCGGCCTCGTTCACCGGCTCCCGCCTGTTACGAAGGCCGGGCCGCCTCGCTTACGGCGTGCCTCCCGGCACGCCTCATCCTCGCACCTGCCCGGCGGCTGACGAACCCTGCATTTTAAACCGGTTTTTCTTTGCTTACTTTCTTTTTTCCAAAAAAGAAAGTAAGTGGTCGGGGCGAGAGGATTCGAACCTCCGACACCCTGCTCCCAAAGCAGGTGCGCTACCAGGCTGCGCTACGCCCCGATATGAATACTCCTAATTATCACAGGTTGCTTCGAATTTGCAAGGTTTTTATGGCGTTTCATGGCCCACGCCTTCGCCGTCGCAAAAAAGCCCATTTTCAGGGAAAACACGGCAAATCGCCCCTTAAACGCCCCGGAGGCCATTACGGCGACGCCTAATTTTCCCTTGACAGCGAAGTTATTTTTGTATACTGTATACAATACAAAGATAGCCTTGCTCCATGACGTCAAAAGGCATTAAAAAGCGTTAAAAACACCTCTTCGGAGGCTGCCGGGGGTTGTGTCCCATATTCGTTTTTTTGTTTGTTAGACGCCGGAAACACCGATCACATCTTTACAAGGAGGCCAGATGGCCAGAAAAAAGATAACTGTAGTCGGTGCGGGCCATGTGGGCGCCCAGACAGCGTTATGGCTGGCCCTTAAAGGGCTCGGCGACGTCGTGCTGCTCGATATAATCGAGGGCGCGCCGCAGGGCAAGGCTTTAGACCTTCTCCAGGCCTCCCCTGTCGAGGGCTACGACTCCAGGATAACCGGCACGAACGACTACAGGGACACGGCCGGTTCCGACGTCGTCATCATAACGGCGGGCATCCCGAGAAAGCCGGGGATGAGTAGATCCGACCTCATAAACACGAACGTCGGGATACTTAAGAACGTCGTTGACGGGGTGGTGAAATATTCCCCTGAGGCGCACCTCCTCATAGTAACGAACCCCCTTGACGTCATGGTCTACGCGGCCTGGAAGTTCTCTGGGCTTGCTCCGAATAAAGTGATGGGCCTTTCCGGGGCCCTGGACGGCGCGAGGATGAGGGCGTTTATCGCAAGGGAGCTCGGGGTTTCCGTCCGGGACGTCCAGGCGATGGTCATCGGCGGCCACGCCGACGAGATGGTCCCTCTCAAGAGATACTCGAGCGTTTCCGGAATCCCGATAACAAGGCTACTTAGCGACGACAGGATCGAGGCGATAGCCGCCCGCACCAGAAAGGCCGGGGGCGAGATAGTATCGCTCCTCAAGACCGGCTCGGCCTACTACGCGCCGTCGGCGGCGGTCTCGGAGATGGCGGAGTCCATAATAAAGGACGAAAAAAGGGTAATACCATGCGCCGCGTACTGCGACGGCCAGTACGGCGTGAAGGGGATGTTCATCGGGGTGCCGGTCGTGCTCGGCAGTCTTGGTGTCGAAAAGATACTCGAAGTCGAGCTCGATGCGAACGAGAAAAAGGCGTTCGATAACTCGGTGAGCGCCGTAAGGGCGCTCATAAGCGAGCTAAAGATAGGTTAAAGACCGCAAACCGTGTCCCATGACGTTTTTTTGGTGGTAGTTAAGTTTTTAAAAAATCTCATGGGGCAGGGGTGAACAGCGCATAAGGCTGAGCGGGTTCGCGACGCCGAGGGAGAAAGCCGCGAGCTGACTCAGGG
>DAIDBB010000119.1 GCA_027310325.1 bacterium
GGGGGATGGCAGGGGTGAGGGTGTCATTGCGAGCGTAGCGAAGCAATCCGTCTTTACTTTGAAAAGCGGTTTCATCACCGCGAAAATTTCGGGTCCAGTTACAAACATGAACCCGCAAAACCCGCAAAGGGGATAATCTCCCCTATCCCATCTTCAGGAAAGAGGGGGACTTACGATCAGGGAAATACCGGACGAATTCATTTAACGTACCCCGCTATCCTTCTCAAAAGCTCCTCGTAGGCGAGCGTTATCCTATCGAACGCCGTAAGCCCTTTCGGCACGACCGCCACCTCCTCGAAAGAGACGTCTTTTCCGTCAACGCGCGTAAGCACATAGGAGTATCCCTTCCCCGGCACGTGAGCAAGAACGATGTACCTAACCGTGCCGGGCGGCGGCGCGCCGCCTGACTTTACCGAGTAGACGGCCTTAACGCCGTAGCGCGAAAGGAGCCCGGTAAAGAGCGGGTCGTCCGCCGGGGCGCGGTAGGTTACGACGAATATGTTCCGCCCCTCCGCCTTTTTAAGCTCCCCTTCGAGCCAGGCAAACCCGGCGCCGCTTACTGGCCCCGCCGTGTCGGGGACGATGAAGGCCGAGCCACGGTAGGTAAGGCCGTAGTTCCTTGGGCCGAAGAGCTCTCCGTAGACCTTTTCGCCGCGGCCGCCAAGCTCCCGCGGCCCGGGGGAGGTATAGAGCGGCATGGCGAGCTTACCGGCGCGGTCGAGGAACGCCCGGTACTTCCTCCTTTCGCCGTCCTCGACGAAGTCCCCGGCGTTGATGACGAAGGCCGGGCCTTTTTCGTTTATCGACGCGACAAGGGTCTCGAATACCGGCCCCCAGTCCCGCGTGTCCCCGGCCGCCGCCCAGGTAAAACTCCCTGAGACGCTTTTAGGCCCGAGCCTCACGACCGTCTTTTCGCCGGCATCCACGATAAAGTTGAGCGTGAGACCGTCGAGCGCTATGGGCCTTTGCTCCAGAACGCCGTTCGAGACGCGCACCGCCGTCTCATAGGCCCTTATGTTCCTTACCGTAAGGTTTATCTGCCCCTTCCCGGAAAGCGTTATAACGGGCTCTCCGAGGGCGGTCGCGAGGACGTTTCTTCCGTCGATGCCGCTTATGAAGCCCCGCTCGACGTATACACCCGTCCCGCCGGCGGTCCCGGAATTTTGCCCCGCGTACTTCCCGGTGCGCGGCAGGACGATCAGCGCGCCCGAAATCGCGTAGAC
>DAIDBB010000126.1 GCA_027310325.1 bacterium
ACCGACGGCAAGAAGGACTGCGTCTGGACCGGCAAGCCGAATGAATCCGGCAAGGTCTTCGAGGGCCCGGTTCAGTGCGGCAGCGAGAAGTTCTCGATCCGCGCCGGCGTGCAATAAGCCTCCGAAAAAGAGGGAACCAAACGCCGGCCGCTGGCCGGCGTTTTAATTTTTCACCCTGGGCATCTTTTATCGATAGGTCCGGAGAAAATGCGGCCCGATATCAACCCACATTCGGCGCGCGGTCTTCTCACAGGCGACGTCCCATTCGTTTTCGATGAACGACATCGCATGGGCTAATCGCTTAGTAGCCAACACCTCATTGCAGTTAATAAAAATCAGATTTAGCTTGGCGTACCTCTCGCTACTATTCGGCGATCCAAATCGTTTCACCATTCGCTTCATATCGGCGTCTACAGCGATTAAGGCTGCGCCGTTCATTATAGCTGTGACTACAACTACTTCATCTTTAGCGCCGCTCTCCAAAACTTCGCTATGATAGATGACCTCGTGGCCACGTTCGATGAACGGACCAGCGGCGGGAACAGGAGTTCCTTCATCGAGCAGGATTCGGAGTTTTCGCTTGTTCAGGTCGTCACGCGACTTCTTTGTAATCAATGGCTGCCCGTATATCGTCTTTAGTAAGGCTGGGATATTGCAGCTTAATTTGCTCGACCGAATAGCCGGCCCGATAAAACTCTTGTACGCTCGAAACTGGAATTCGAGTTCCCGCTATCACAGCCCTCCCATTGGCAGAGCCACGTTTTTTCTCGATTCGACCGACTGCAGACTCGCTTCTGCTCTCGCGCATCGCCCTTACCGCCTCGCGCATGTCCCCAGCGACCACCTCCAGCGGTATCTGGAGAACGCCTTGGCCAGTCGAGACCTCTTCTTTTTCGCCGGTTTCCGGATTGTCAAAAACAACGCGCCTATTGAGGACGTAGAGGGTGGTTTTCGCCCACATGTCGTCCCCGAGATGGGCCAGTCGCTCCTTCGTATTGCGAAGCTCCTTCAATGAGACTTTGGCTTCGTTCCGAAGAGCGTTTAGGACTTTCAGACAAACCAAGTCTCGGAAGCTATAAAGCTTAATTTCAGGCACTCCCTGTTCCCGAAAAATTAGGCTGGGAACAAAAAATGCCTCTTTTCCTTCCGCCCAATAGCGAAGCTGCCGCTGACTGATGCCAGTCAGACGCCTCACTTGGTCCTCCGTGAATGCGGATATGACCGTGTTTTCTACCGCAGAAGACATGGGGCATCCTACCCCGTGAAAAGAATCCCATAAAGATGGAACTTCACGAGGGGTAATATTTCACTACCTGTGTTAACGCGAGGAAGCGGCGATACGGGACCCATATGAAGCCCCATAAACTCGGGAAGAAGTTTGCGGTGTCGGGCCGATTGGACAGCGTCTGCCTTAGCCTGTGGCGCTCGTAAGGCTGCGGTGAGCCTTCCCGTCACGCTGATTTCAGGGGGAAATACGGGACTTTCACCGTGTGGCAAACATACAGCACGCCGCGTTTCCCCCGAAGCTAAACTCCACCGAAGAATATCTCACGCCCCCTCCATCGCCTCCAATTCCGCAATCAGCCCCTCGATCATCTCAAGCCCGATGCCCCAGAAGGCCGGATCGCGCGCGTCGAGGCCGAAGGGCTTCAGCAGCTCGTCGTAAGGCTTGGCGCCGCCGGCCTCGAGCAGCGCGAAATAGCGCTCGGCGAAGCCATCATGCGCCTTCTGGTAGACGCCATAGAGCGAGTTCACCAGGCAGTCGCCGAAGGCATAGGCGTAGAC
>DAIDBB010000131.1 GCA_027310325.1 bacterium
CCACATGGATGCCGCGCGTATATTCCGTGAAACCGGGGCATTGAGGATATACAGCCTTCTTGTAGGCGGCGAGCCCGTCGCCATGCTTTACGGTTTCAGGTACGGAGGCAGGTTCTTCTATTACCAGGCGGGCATGGACCCTGCCTATGAGAAGCAGAGCCCGGGGGCGGTGCTCATGTCGAACTGCATCAGGGACTCGATCGAGGGCGGCCTCCATGAGTTCGATTTCTTAAGGGGCTCGGAGCCATACAAGTACAAGTGGACGGGCACGTCGCGGAAGACCGTGAACATAGTCCTTAGGTCTGTAAGCCTCAAGGGCAGGGCGCTGATGTCGATAGAGGCGCTTTTCATAATGGCGAAAAACATCGTAAGGCAGGGCAACGGACGGTATGCCGGCGGCAGCCGCGGGTTTTCACCGGGACGGCAGGTTAAAGATGCATATCGCGGTCTATAAGGAAATGATGGGCTCTGATATGAGGCTTGCGGCGAAGGTCGCGCTCTGCTGCCTCCTTTATTACTCCGGAGCCGTAGGGTTCTTCAGGCGCTTCCGTAAAAGAAAGGGCGGGGAGATAAAGATCCTGGCGTACCACGACATAGGACCCCAGTCTTTCTTTAACCTTCAGGTCCCGGAAAAGGTCTTCGAGAGCCATATGAGCTATCTTAGCGAAAGCGGATATAACATCATAAGCCTGGAAGAGGCCGTCGAGCTCCTGAAGAGCAAAAAACCTGTCCCCGCGGACACGGTCGTCATCACGTTTGACGACGGTTACAGGAGCGTCTATGAGCACGTGCTGCCGGCGGTGAGGCGGTACGGGATACCGGTAACCGTGTTCCTTTCGACCGGGCCCGTTGAAAAAAGGGGCCCCCTCTTCGTGGACGCCCTCGCATATGCCTTTGAGAAGACCGGGAAGGAAAGGCTCGACTTGACCCCGTGGGGGCTCAGGGCGTACTCGATAGCAAACGCGGGCCTGAAGGAAAGGGCGGGCCTGGAGATAAACGACTTCAGCAAGGACCTTAAGACGGAGGAGCGCAGGAAGCTCCTTCAGTTCATATTCGAGAAGCTGGACGTCGAGCTCGACCCTCCGGAACTGAGAAATAGGATGCTCACGTGGGAAGAGGTAAGGATATCGAAGAGCCAGGGTGTCTCGTTCGGGGCGCACACGGTAACCCACCCGTCGCTGGCGAGGATTTCCACGGAAGAGGCCGGGGAAGAGATCAATCGCTCGAAAAAGATGATGGAGGAAAGGCTCGATTCGGAGGTCAAAACGTTCGCGTACCCTTACGGCTCCGCGAAGGACGTCGATCGGAAGGTAAGGGACATCGTCAGCGAAAAAGGCTTTTCATGCGCCGTCACCCTCCAGATGGGCATAAACAACGGCGGGTCCGACCTCTTCATGCTTAAAAGGACCTGCGTCACCAACCAGCTCCGGGGGCCGCTTCAGGCCTTATCAAGGGCCGTCTTCGCGGTAGAAATGTCCGGGATGCTCAGTTGCCTCGGCAGGGGTAACAGGGGGTAATTTGAAGAACGGAAAAAAGATTAATATCCTTTACATCATCGACGAGCTCATGGGAGGAGGCGGCACCGAGAACCATATCTACATCCTGGCCTCGGGGCTCGACAAAAAAAAGTTCACGGCCTCGATATGCTACTTCCACGGCGACGAAAGGGAAAACGGGTTCATCGAGCACGGCAGGGGGCTCGGCATCGAGATGATAGGCCTTCCGGTGGACAGGATCTACTCCGTCGAGGCGCTCCGCCAGGCGTGGAGGCTCCGTAAGATAATAAAGGAGCGCGACATCGACATCGTCCAGACGTTCCATTTCAAGTCCGACACGTACGGCGCACTGGTCTCGAAGCTCACCGGCAGGAAGGTAATTTCGAGCAGGCGCGACATGGGGGACCTTAAGAAACGGAGGCAGATATTCCTCAATAAAATAGCGAACCGCTGGATAAGCCGCCACATAATGGTCTGCGACGCCGTCGGGAAGAGGTTCCACGAAATGGAAGGTATACCGGATGATAGTATGGTGACGCTATATAACGGGGTCGACCTCTCGCGGTTCAGCCCGGTCAAAAGGAGGCGCGAAAGGGTGGAAGCGCTCGGGATAAGCGAAGGCGACTTCATCGTCGGCACCGTGGCCTCTTTCAGGCCGGAGAAGGCGTATCACATTCTTTTCCAGGCGATAAAGGAGGTAAGCGGTTCGATAGATAACCTGAAGGTCCTGGCGCTCGGCGATGGCCCCACGAGAATTGAGAACCAGGACTGGTGCAGGGCGAACGGCCTCGACGGCATCGTTAAGTTCATGGGGCACATTGACGAGATCGAGGAATGCGTGCCGCTCATGGACGTCTTCTGCCTCGTGCCGAATAAAAACGAGGGCTTTTCAAACTCCATACTCGAGGCGATGGCCATGGGCAAGCCCGTTATCGCGACCAACGTGGGAGGAAACGCCGAAGCCGTGGTCCATGGCGAAACCGGCTTTATCATCCCGCCTAACGACCCGCAGGCGCTGGCGAAACTGATATTAAAGCTGTACACCGACCGGGAGACGCGCCTCAAGATGGGGAAAAAGGCGCGGGAAAGGGCCGAGGAGGTGTTTCCGTTGAAGTTGATGGTAAAGAAGCATGAAGACCTGTATGAAGAGGTCTCAAACGGGACCGGTAAACGCATAAAAGAACGTTGAGAGGAAAAAATATGATAAACGTGATCCTCATCTCACTCGATACGGTGCGCGCGGACCATCTCTCCTGTTACGGCTACGGCAAGCGCACCACACCCAACATCGACGCCCTTGCCGAGGACGGGACCGTCTTCCTCCAGAACTACTCTACCGGGGTCTGGACCCCTCCCGGGCACGCCTCCATGCTTACGGGCCTTTACGTCTCCGAGCACGGCGTTTACGGCACGAGGAGGCTGGCCGAAGGGGTGCCGACGATAGCCGAAGTACTTAAGAGGCACGGGTACCGGACCGCCGGGTTTGTTAATAACAGTCAGGTAGGCGCGCTGGTCGGTTTCGACAGGGGGCATGATAGGTTTGTAGAAGTGTGGAGGGGGCTGGAAAATGGTTCGATAATCGAACGGGCGATGAGCAGCCTATTAAGGCTGACAAAGGGGGCGCTCGGCCAGAAGGACATGGGCGCCGCGAGGACGAATAGGGAATTCACCGACTGGGTCGGAGCTCTTGACTGCAAGAAGCCTTTTTATGCGTTCCTTCACTACGCGGAGCCGCATAACCCCCTTAAGCCTCCCCAGCCTTTCAGAAGTAAACACCTAAAAGACGTCCCTTCAAAAAACGTCGATATGACAAAAATAAAAAAGGTAGCCAATAATCCTCTCATCTGCTTCATCGAGGACCTCGGCCTCACCAGCGAGGAGGTAGCGTATCTCGTTGCGCTCTATGACGGGGAGATAGAATACACGGACAGCAAAGTTGGCGAGGTTATCTCCTTCCTCAAAGGGAAAGGCCTTTATGATGATACCATGATAATAATAACCGCCGACCACGGCGAGCACTTCGGCGAGTATGGACTCTGGTCGCACTGCTCAAGCCTTTACAGGGAAGTGCTGAAGATCCCGCTTGTCATCAAATTTCCCGGCAAGATCACGGCTTCAAAAGTGGTGGATGGATACACCCAGCTCGTGGACATATTTCCGACCGTAATGGAGATCGCCGGGATATCTGGAAAAGAAGAGTTAAAGACCTCCGGGACGAGCCTGGTCCCTAACGGCCATAACAAATACCATGAATATGTCTTTGCCGAATGGGAAGGAAGAGTGCCGTCTTTTATACAGGATGCGGCACGTGGGAGCGCGAAAGAAGCAGATATTGAAAGATTCAAGATACAGATGGCCGCAATACAGGACAAACGTAACAAATATGTATGGAAATCGAACGGTATAGAAGAACTGTATAATATTTTAAATTCCAGAGAGGAATTGCGGCCCATAGAGACGGCAAAGGCGGCTGCGGACCGGCTACGTAATGAGCTGATGAAAAGGAAGGGAAATCTTGGAGATGAGGGAAGCAATAACCGTCAGAAACTTGACCGCGAAGTGGAAAAAAATTTGAAAGACCTTGGTTATCTGTAGCAGTCCCAGACGTCCGCTCCAGTACTTATCAATTCAGAAAAAAACGGCATACAAATTATGAGCAACCTTAGAAATCTGGCCAAACAGTCGTCATTTTATTTCATCAGCAACACAGTAATAATTATGTGCAGTTTCATATCTTTTCCCATCTGGACAAGGATATTCACCATGGCAGAATATGGCATGTTTTCTCTAATAAATATAACTGTAATGCTTGGAACCGGCATTTCTAAATTCGGACTTCAGCATGCCGCGATGAGATATTATTCTGATTTTAAAGAGAACAAAATTAGACTCGATATCTCCTGTTACTATACGACACTATTGCTCGGGTCTATGTTAATCATGGGAGCTTCGATTTACTCTTCGTTGCTGATAGTAAGGATCTTCTTTAAGAGTTATTTAGATGCGGCCTTGATGGAGTTATTATATTTGATAGCGGCATTGATTCTTGCACAGTCCATAAATAGTGTGCTTATAATTTTTGTCAGAGTGGAGGAAAAGGGATTACTGTACAGCATAATCTCCATTGCTGAGAAGTATGGAAGGTTATTGGGTGCTTTAGTTATGATAGCCTATGTTTCAAAGAATAATCTTCGTGGTTTTGTCGCAGGATGGCTTTTTTCGGAAGCAGTAATGACGATTGTGCTGTTATCCAGATACGTCAAAAAAATAAACTTTTCACATACGTCGTATTCATTCCTTAAAGAAGCTATTTTTTACGGTTTTCCATTGATATGGATGGAGCTGTCGAACATGCTATTAAATTTCGGCGACAGATATTTAATACAGTACTATATGGGGTCTGAAGCTGTGGGAGTTTATTCGGCGGGATATAATCTGGCGGTTATGGCCCAGTCCCTTTTGGCTGTTCCATTAAAACTGGCAATTACCCCCATGTATCTAAATATTTGGAACAGAGATGGAAAAGAAGAAACCAAAAAGTTCATAGACCAGATATTCAATTATTATCTCATGGTAGGCATGCCTATTATTATCGGCATGAGCTGGTTTGGAAAAGATATAATAACAGTTCTCGCCACCGCTAAATTTAAAGAAGCGCACGTTATTATACCATATATAATACTTCCTTTAATCTTTCATGGCGCCTATCCAATGTATGCGGCGGGTCTTTTCATAGCGAAAAAAACCAAGGTATTAATGTATATAACCGTATTCTCAATGTTTGTAAATTTATTGGCGAACATTCTCTTGATACCGTATTTCGGAATACTCGGCGCCGCATATGCGACTTCCATTGCATATGTAGCGGTAATAATTCTATTGTTTGCTACTTCAAATAAATATTTGAAGATTAAAATTGAAATAGTGCCGGCGCTGAAGTACACCGCGCTGTCATTTCTTATAATGCTTTCAATATCAGGTTTTGAAGCTACGAATATTAGAAAAATGTTGGTCAAAATCTCAATGGGGGTGATATTGTATGCATTGGGTATCATC
>DAIDBB010000136.1 GCA_027310325.1 bacterium
CTCGGCTCCGGGAGGGTAAAGACCATGCACGGGACCCTGCCGGTACCGGCCCCGGCGACCCTTGAGATACTCAAAGGCGTGCCGGTCAGGGAAAGCGACGTCCCTTTTGAGCTCACTACCCCTACGGGAGCCGCCATAGTAAAGACCATGGCGGAGGGCTACGGGAGCGTACCGGACATGGTGATGGATAAGATCGGCTACGGCGCCGGAAAGAAGGACTTCAAGGGGGCCGCAAATCTCTTGAGGGTCATCGTCGGGCGCCGGGAAGGCCCCGCCGCCGCTGAGGAAGGGCTCTTCATACTGGAGACGAATATTGACGACATGAACCCTCAGATAGCGGGGTACCTTATGGAAAGGCTTTTTGACCGGGGGGCCCTGGATGTGTTCTTTACCCCGGTAACGATGAAAAAGACGCGGCCCGGGATGCTTCTGACCGTACTTTCCTCCCGAGAAAAAAAAGAGGGTCTGATCGATACGATATTCGACGAGTCGACCTCGATAGGCGTAAGGACCTATCCGGTGGAACGGAGAACCCTGGAAAGAAAGACCGTCAAGGTGCGCACGCCCTGGGGGCCTGTAAGGGTAAAGGTTTCGTCAAGGGACGGCGTAGCCATAAATATTCAGCCCGAATACGACGACTGCAAGGCGATCGCGGGGAAAAAAGCTGTCCCGCTTAAAAAAGTGATGGATGCGGCAAAGGCGGCGGCACGAAAAGGGCCCTGAAAAGTCTCTGAGTAAAAATTTAATCGGGATTGACTAAAGTCACTTATTTGTTATAATGCGCCGTGCCATAATAACCTCAATCGAACCTACGGCTGCCACTCCAGAGGACCTTGTAAAGCCGCGGTGAAAATATCGCTCTGAGGATTAAAAATAAGCCATGACGTCTTCTCTCGATAATATTATGGTAGACCTGCCATGTTAGTGCGCTGCTGGGGGTCCCGCGGGTCTATCCCCGTCTCGGGAAAAGAGCATGTAAAGTACGGCGGGGATACCGCCTGCGTAGAGGTCCTGACAGACACAAACGAGCTCATAATACTCGATGCCGGGACAGGGATAAGGGCTCTCGGCAAGAGGATAGTCGAAGGGAACATCCGCAAGATCAACCTCCTCCTCACCCACGCGCACTGGGACCACCTGTCCGGGTTCCCGTTCTTCAAGCCGATATACAGGAAAGACTTCGAGATAAAGGTCTACGGCCCGGAGCCCACGCAGCATTCTCTTAAGAGGATCATCTCCAAGACCATGTCGGCCCCTTATTTCCCGGTAGAACTCGAGGATATAAGCGCGAAGATCAAATTCCTCGGCATGGGGCACAAGAATTACTCGATCAATTCCGTAAAGGTGACGACCGTGCCCTTGAACCACACGCACCCGGGCGTTGGGTACAGGCTCGAGGAAGACGGAAAATCTTTCGTATTCCTTACGGACAACGAGCTCGGGCACCGCCACACGACGGGGCTTGATTACGAGGATTACGTGCGGTTCGTGGAGGGAGCGGACCTATTGTTCCATGACGCCGAATACAGCAGAAAGGAATACAGGGCTACGAAAGGCTGGGGCCACTCTGTATATCTCGATACCCTGAGGCTTGCCATGGACGCCGGGGTAAAGGCCCTGGGCCTCTTCCATCATAACCAGGATAGGACGGACCGGAGCGTCGAAAAGATAGAAAAAGAGTGCCGCGGCATTATCTCCAAAAAAGGTTCAAGGCTTAAGTGTTTCGCGGTGGCTACGGGCACAAAGGTCAGACTGTAGACAGAGCGGCCACCCTTCCGGATTCAGTCCCTGTCTCCCATTCAGACGAAATCCATTTTTACTCCCCGCGCAGGTACCTGGGCACTCCGGCGGAAGTAGCCTTCCTTCTGAGCTCGTCAAGCTCGTCATTTAGCGAAGAGAGCTTTTTTTCATCTTCAGGCAGTTCCTCTTTGTATTTATTATAGTTAGCCACTTCGGTAGCGCCGTACATCTGGCCGAACCTCCTGCCTCCCTCAAAAAGGTCTACATACTGCTTTTTCGCCGCGATACTCGATTGGAGCTCCCCTATCTCCTGGTTTTTCCTGTTAAAGGCCTCTTTCCACCATTCGAGGGTACGGTCGCCGTACAGGACCGCCGATTCACCTGACGGTGCGGGGGCCGGGACCTGGGCTGGCGCCGGGGCCGGCGCCTGGGGCCTCGGTGTCGTCTTGAATACCTTTACCTTATCCTGATATTCCGCGGGGATGGTATTAATATCGTTCGTCAGATGCACTATGCCATCCTTGTCCTTCCATTGATACAGGTCAGCGAAAGCGCGCGGAGCGAGGAGCATCAAGAGGACTGGGACAACGAGAAATTTTTTCATCCGACCCTCCGTCCAACAGGCGTTAAGTAGCCACACAAGTCCAAGTATACTCTACGGCGCGCTGTCAGTCAAATAGGCGTTTTCCCTGGCAACTTTGCCGTCCGTAGTAAAAGTGATTGCGCCGTTTTTGTCGGTCCTGTAGACCTTCGCGCCGATGAGGCCGTATCTTTCGAGGGTCTCCCCGTGAGGAAAGCCGAATACGTTGCCGCGCCCCGCCGACACGACCACAACCGACGGGCCAACGCTGCGGAGGAATTCAGGGGACGACGAATTCCTGGACCCGTGGTGAGGGGCCTTAAGTACCGCGGCGCGGATATCCTTTTTAACGAGCTCCCTTTCGGCGTCTTCCCCGATGTCGCCGGTAAAAAGGAAACTCTCGTTTCCGTACGTGACCCTGAGGACAAGGCACATGTTGTTTTGGTCGAAAGGGAGGTCCCTGTGCGGATGGAGTACCTCGACGGTCGCCCCTCCGATAAGGACACTACCGGCTGTGTCGTCAAGCACCCTTACCCTCGCGTTTCCATCCAAAAGGGTCCTTCCGAGGGTCCCGAGGTGGCCGTCCCCGTTCCACCAGAACTCGTTAATCCTAAAGTTTTTAGCTATGAACTTAAGGCCCGCCATATGGTCGTACTGGGCGTGGCTCAAGACCATGTAGTCGATTTTCTTTATCTTTTTCGACCAGAGGAACGGGGCCAGGACCTTTTCGCCGATAT
>DAIDBB010000139.1 GCA_027310325.1 bacterium
GGCCGGTCCGGATGACGGGAACGGTGCAAGACGTTACGGAGCGTAAATTATTGGAGGAGGAATTAAAGCGGAGGGCGGTGACCGACGGCCTTACCAATGCTTACAACAGGGTAAAGTTCAACGAGGTGATAAAAGGGGAGCTTGGCCGGGCCAGGAGGTATAAAAGGCCGCTTTCGCTTTCGATCTTCGACATAGACGACTTCAAGAGAGTAAACGACGCCTTCGGCCATACCGCCGGGGACAGTGTCCTTATAACTGTCGCCAATATAGTAAAAAAGAACATAAGGGAGACGAGCTACCTTTTCAGGTGGGGAGGGGAAGAATTCGTGATACTGCTTCCCGAGACGACCGTCGAAGGCGCCAGGGTACAGGCTGAAAGGATACGCAACGGAATAGCGGCCCATCGGTTCGAACAGGTCGGACGCGTCACGGTAAGTTTCGGACTTACGCAGTTCAGGGACGATGACACCGCCGATTCCTTTTTAAAGAGGGCTGATGAAGCGATGTATAAAGTAAAGACGAGCGGTAAAAACAGGACCGAGACCGCCGAGTAGGGGCCCCTCCGGAAGACCTGTTACATATCTTAATTCGAGCCGGACGCTCTATCCCGCCTGGCCGCGGCCCGCGCAGAATGTCCCGCCGCGCCCATTAAAGGGCGCGGCGGCATCGATCAGGTTATTTTAAGGATCTTCCCGGCCAAATACATTGGCAAATTAGTTATGCGGCTTTGAGGAGCCTTTCGGTCTTCCTGACGTCGCCGGGCTTTACCCAGAGTATGGCGGCGAAACAGCCGTCCCCGGCGCTTATGGCGTCTACCGCCGTTATGTTTATCTTCGCCTCCGCGAGCTTCGACGCCACGTCGGCTACCGCCCCGGGCCGGTCCTCTCCCTGTATGAGAAACCCGGCCTTGGCGGCGCTGAGCTTAAGGCCCGCCTTCTTTGCCGCCTTCTTGAAGGCCGCCGCGTCCTCGGGTATGAAGTCGATCTGCGCCTTGCCCGCCCTCGGGAAGCCGGTGAACGCGAGGAGGTTCACCCCTTCCTCTTTAAGCGTCTCAAGCACGCGCGCCCCTGCGCCGGGCCTGTTCGCGACCTGCGTCTTGAAGTAACTTACCTTCCTTATCACGTCGGCCATACGTCCCTCCTTCGGTTGACGGTCCAGGTACGAAAAAACTTTTTCCGTCAATTATATACGGATTTTTGGATTTGCGCCGGCGGCCTTAAAAAAAGCGCGCCCGGGCGGCGTACTCCGTGGAGTACGCCGGATGGACTCGGCTTATTTGATGTGTTGGTGCGGACGGAGGCGAAGGGAGGGGGTAAACGGGCATGCGGTTTTGCCGGGCGCTTTTGCCTCCGGGAAGCTTTTAAAAACTTGCGTGCCGGGCCGTCAAAGGCCCGGGCCTTAAATCTTTTAATCGACGGTCTTGAGGCTTAAGACCCCAACACCCATAAGGAGCACCGTAAGGACGAGCGAGAACGCGCCGATCGGTGCGAGCGCGAAGGCCCCGCGGTATCCGAGCCCGCCGAGATAGAGCATGCCGGAATGGAGCGCGGCTCCGGCGATGAGAGCTATAGAGACGACCTGGGCGAGCCCCCTGTTGAGCTGGAGCCTGCAGAGGAGATACCCTATGGCGATATTGAGGAACGACTCCATGTTGCCGTGGGCGTGCGCGGCGCGCAAGATCGACTTCTGCGCGTCCGTAACGCCCGGCGCGTTATTAATCTTCGCCAAATAGATGCCCAGCCCGAGCGTTGCGATGAAATAAAAAAATCCGAAGACCATGTTCTTTTTGCCTATCATCTTTTCCTCCTTATCGATCCGTCCTATACTAAGCTCACTTCCTTGCCTGCTCGACAGGCGTCTCCCAACCGCCGCCGAGGGCCTTGTATAGCGATACCAGGTTCGTGGACACCGCCGTCTGGGCGAGGCTGAGGCCGCTCTCAGACGCGTAGAGCGACCTTTCGGCCGTGAGCACGTCGACAAATCCCGTAAGCCCCTTCGTGTACCTCTCGTTCGCGAGCTCAACGGCCACCCTGTTCTGCTCGACCTCTTTTTCGAGGAATTTGAGCCGTTCCTGCGACTTGTAGTATGCCACAAGCGAGTTCTCGACCTCCCGGAGAGCTGAGAGTATGGTCTGCCTGTAGACTATGAACGCCTGCTCCTGCTGGGCGTTCCTGGACTCTATGTTCGCGTTAAGCCTTCCGCCCGCGAAAAGCGGGACGCTCACGCCCGGAACTATCTGCCAGAAGCCGCTATTCCTTTGAAAGAGGTTCGAGAGGTGCGAGCTCTGAAGGCCCAGCAGCGTCTTAAGGTCGAACTTCGGATAGAGGTCCGCTGTAGCGGCCCCTATCTGGGCGGTGGCGGAAGCGAGCCTTCTTTCAGCCGAGCGTATGTCGGGCCTCCTCAAAAGGAGCTCCGACGGCAGTCCGGGAAGCACCTCGGCAGACCCCGCCGGAATGGGGGATTCCGCGGCGAGTTCCCCGGCAAGCGCCGACGGGTCCTTGCCGAGAAGGACGCTTAAGCCGTATATGTCGCTTTTTATCGCCGTCTCGATAGTGGGTATCTGCGAGGCCGTGTCCGCGGCCTGCGCCTCTGCCTCGGCCACGTCAAGGCCGGAGCTCAGGCCCCCCTTGTAGCGCGCCTTCGTAAGCTCGAGGGTGTCCTGCTGGGACTTCAGGTTCTCTTTCGCTATGGCCAGCAAACTCTGCCGGCCCCTCAAATCAATATACGCGCCCGCGACCTCCCCAAGGAGCGTCACCTGGACCGATCTCAGGTCCTCGACCGTCGCGTCGATATTCGCCTCAGCCGCCTCGACCGACCGGCGGATGCCGCCGAAAATGTCTATCTCCCACCCGGCGTCGAACCCGGCGCTGTAGAGGCTGGTGGTTGCGCCAGTAGAGTGGAACGTCCCGAAGGACGTCTTCTGGATTATGTTGGCGCTGCCGCCTTTCCAGGTGTCGCTTGCGGAGGCGTTCAGAGACGGGAGGCCCGC
>DAIDBB010000146.1 GCA_027310325.1 bacterium
ACGGCATCCGAAAGCTACACGATAGACGGCATAATCGTCTTTTTCTTCGGCTACAGACTGACGCAGAAGCTAACGGGGATCGCGGGGAAGTATTGACACTTATGGTGGATTGTGGGGGGAATGGTGAACGTGCTATTATCCGGGCATGAGAAAACTCATACTTTTATGCCTCATCCTCTTAACGGCGGCATCCTGTGCCATTGTGCCTATCCGAAAGCCGCCGTTTATAAAGGAGGAGATTGCTAAGGTGGCCCTAATCTACTCCGACAATTTTAACGACAACTCCATCGACACCACGAACAGGTGGAGCATACCCACGCAGACCGCCCCCGGCTCGGTCACGGAATCGAGCAACCAGCTTAACCTCGTGGGAAGTAACGCATGGAACCAGAACGGGATATTCTCCAGGTTCTCCGCGGCCAACGTAAACGGGCTCCGGCTCATCTGCGACATTACAACGCCCGCGCTCGCCATCAATACCGATGTCATGGTGGGGTTTACGACCGGGTCCTCGCTCAACTATACGGCGAACAACAACTTCTACGTCCAGCTTCACGGGGTGAACGGTCATATATATGCCGGTAGCGCCACAGGCTCAACGGATACGGGCTTTGCAATCGCGTCCAACACGACCTATGCCTTCCGGCTTACCATTACGAAGTCCGGCGGGACCTTTACCGCCACGATAGACGTAAAGGGCGGGAGCTACGGGAGTACGTGGACGAACGTCTACAAGAACCTTTCCTTCACCACGGTAATATTTACGCAGAAGGTCATAATCCAGACCTATAACTCATCCGTGACCTTTGTGGTCGATAACCTCGAAGTATTTGAGATAGGGACGCACCTTTCCTTTGCGGATAACTTTAATGATAACTCGCTCAATACCGCCCTCTGGACTTCGCAGGTATCGGGAGGCTCCGTTACTGAGACAAGCCAGCAGCTCCAGATCAAGGGCAACGGCACGGCGTGGAACGCCAACGGGGTCATCTCCAAAAACGCCGTAGTCGGCTTCTATAGTCAGGCCGTCCTTAACGTGACCGCGCCTTCTACCGCGACGGCAGGCGGCATAGTCTTTGGATGGGCAAGGTCAAGTGCGCTTTCCTTCAATAACGCCAAAGCCTTCGAGGTCTACATAAACATCGGCCATACGCCTTATAACGTCCGTATAATGACAGATGGCGGGACGTTCGTCGAGACAACGGCAAACATATCTCTTAACACCACCTACACTTTTCGGCTCACCTGGGACTACACAGGTTCGACCCCTTCTGTTTTGGTTGAGATAAAAGGCGGGACCTTCACGGACTGGACAACGGTCTACTCGAATACGAGTTACAGCGACCTGCTTAATTGGGGCCAGTATTTCCAGATACAGACTTACACCTCGACTGACACCTATATCATTGATAACTTCTCAATCTACGAAAAGACCTATGACTATAACGCCATTGTGATAGGCGACTCGCTGGCCGCGGGCAACCAGGACGGCACGGGGACGACTACCGCGCAAAGGCTCCAGCTCTTGAACGGCTGGTTCACCACGAATACTGGCATAGGGGCGCAGACGACATCAGACGTCGCCGGCAGATTCAATGGCGACGCCGTTTACCGGATGGCTGAGCGAATCTTTGTCTGCGCTGGTACGAATGACCCTTATTACAGCCCGAACATCTCCCTGGACGGCACACTGGCCAACCTGGGGACGATGCTCGATTATTTTAACTCGATGCCCGCCGGAACGGGCTTTACCCCTCAACTCGTCTTCTGCGAGCCGCCGCCGCGGTCGCACAGCCACCCGCCAAGCGGCCTAACGGATGACCAGTACCGCGAATGGATAAAGAAGCTTTACGCCGAGTACAGGGAGTTCGCCTTCAAGAACAACGTCAACCTCGCGCCGTCCTATCAGGAGCTTGCCAACACGGGGACGAACGCGCAGTCGGGCGTAGTTACAAGCGTGACGGTCACGGCGGGCGGGACCGGTTACACGTCCGCGCCAACGGTGGCTTTTTCCGGGGGCGGCGGAACAGGCGCGGCGGCAACAGCAGTTATATCCAGCGGGGCGGTGACGGCCGTAAACATGACAAACGAGGGTTCTGGTTACACCTCCGCCCCATCGGTATCCTTCTCCAGCGGGGGTGGGAGCGGTGCGGCGGCCACAGCGAATATTACTCTCGATGATGCCATTCCCCAGAATTACGTCTATCTTGCCGACAACGTGGGCGTCCATCTCGTCCAGGCCGGATACAACCGCATGGGCGATATGTATAACGTCTACGGCGTCCCTTCCCGGATGATAAGGTGGGGGAACCCGGCCTACCCCTCGGTAAATGACGAGTCCTGGAAATGGTGGATATGGAGCGCGGGAAGCCCGACAATCACGGGGAACGGCGACACCGGCGACCTGAACCTTCCACAAAACGCCTCGGCTGATAGCGACGTAAAGTGTCTTGCAAGGGCGACAGGGCAGGCGATAACGATTACGCCGACGGTATCGGCGGGGAGCGTCACCATCCAGTACAGGTATCAGACGGCGAACTTCGCAAGGAATGCGGGAGGCCCCACATGGAACGCTTATGCAGGCTCCGTAAACCTCCCTTCCGGCGGTAGTAACCTCTTTTTTCAGATAAGGCTCATCGGGGCCTCGGCAGGGACCTCAACGGTCGGGGAGGTGAACGTGACGTGGCTCCCCTTATCTGGATTTTTCAGGCCCGGCGACCTTGACGGGCTCGGCGGCATGGGAATAATGAGGGGCCTTAGACCACTCAATTAGGAGCGATAGATGAAGCGTATAATTAAGGCTGGGACTACCTCAAACGTCTTACACATCTTCATAAGCGACTCAAGCTCGTCTACGGGCGCGGGGCTAACGGGCCTCGCATACAACTCGGCGGGCCTAACGGCATACTACATAAGGCCGGGACAGACGGCGGCTACCGCCATAACCCTTGCCAATATAACCACCCTCGGCACTTTCATCTCTGGCGGATTCAAGGAGATAGACTCAACGAACATGCCCGGCTGGTACGAGTTCGACCCGCCGGACGCGGCCATAGCGACGGGCTCGCCGTCGTGCTCGATACACCTCAAAGGGGCAACTAAGATGGCCGACCTGCCGGTAGAGGTCGAGCTAAACGACCCCGCGAACGGATACAGCATAAACCTCAACCAGCCTGTCCCGGCGTCAATCGGCAAGCCCTCGACGGTCGGGTCGCTACTATACTTCATCCGGCAGAACGCGCAGAACAGATTGGACTTCAACAAGTCCACGAACAACATGGTGCTGTACGAGGACGACGGCGTTACCGCCAAGCTCACGTTCGCGATGAGCGACAGTTCCGCCGACGCCGTAAGGGGGGCCGGAGCGTGATAGACTACCATCATAGAAAAGACCTTTTGAGGGACTGGCTCAAGACAAAGAACTACCACGTAAACGACGTCCGGGCGGCGCTGAAGTGGTGGGCCAGGGAGAAGGCCAGCGGCAACGACCCCTCGGACGGCGAGGTCCTTGCGCAGGCGGAGGCGAGCCACAGGCAGGCGGTCGAGGCGGGCACCGCCCCTCCGCCGTATCC
>DAIDBB010000148.1 GCA_027310325.1 bacterium
GATCAAGGACGAGAGCCGTTTTAAGGCCCAGATGGAGAACATGGAAAGGCTCGGCACCCAAGAAGAGCTTGACAGGCTTGAAAGGTTCTATTTCATCAAGTTCGAGCCGCATCACGATGGCGAGAATGTCTTTACCCGCTCAGTTCGGATCATAGGCAAAGACGATATCTCGCCCGTCGATGAGGTGCTTGTGCTTGAAGGCATTGAGGACTTCTTTAAAAAGGAGTCCTTCGACCATGAGGACATATTCCTGCCGGAGGGTACGGTAAAGTCGGTGAATCTCCCGGAGAGGCGCCCAGGGTGGCTTAAAGTAAGTGCTGTTAAGCGCACTATCAGGGTGTCTGCGGAGTCTGGAAGCCTTTACAGCGGCAGGTTCAACTGGGTTAAGGCCTCAATCGAGACGGACCGCAGCATGCCCGTCAGGCTGATAGCCGTCATATCCGACAGCTGTAGCGGGTATATTTTCTACTCGGACACTCCTGCGGACGTATATGACGTGGTTGGCCCGGTCTTCGACAATCGTGTGTACAGCGACGAAGGTGACCAATGGGATAGCCAGCGCTGTTACTTCGAGGAGGAACTCCAGAATGACGTCATGTCAATAACAGGAGCCTATAGGTTGCATAAGCTCCTCGACGGGCTCCTCGTGGCAGGCATAACGCCGGATGGGGTGCTCTCTATCGAGGTCAACAGGGCCGGAAAGACCATGACCGTAAGGACCGAAAAGGAGACAAAGGAGGTAAGGATAGAGTAATGTTAATGTAAGGGGCTGGCTTGCCAGCCCCTTCTTTACTCTCACCAACCGCATCGTTTTGTTGACATAAGGCACACAATGTGATAGGGTTAAATCAGATGAAATACTATGTTTGGGATCCGGAAAAGAACCTAAAGCTTAAGCGCGAAAGAGGGATAACTTTCGATGTGGTAGTACTACACATCGAAAATGGGCATGTATTGGATATAGTCGAGCATCATAACCCGAAGTACGAAGGTCAGAAGATATATGTAATTCGGATCGATGATTACGCCTATCTCGTCCCGTTTGAGGATAAGGAAGGCGAGATCATCCTTAAGACCATCATTCCGAGTCGCAAGGCCACTAAAATCTATATCGGTGAAGGTGATAAAAATGAAAAAAGCTAAACTTAGCAAAGACGAGAGGGATATATTAAAGAGCTTCGAGCAGGGAGAATGGAAGTCGGTCAAAGATCTCGATGCTGAGAAGAAAAAAGCCATTGAGGTAGCCCGCGCCACATTCCGTAAGGACCGGCGTGTGA
>DAIDBB010000162.1 GCA_027310325.1 bacterium
CCTGTATTTATTTCAAGTTATAAATAAACGGCCGTCCTTCCTTGTAAACCTCCGTATTCTATGGGATAATTTTTAGAGTATTTATCCATAGAATCGGAGGGCGTGTCTCATTACCTGGAAACTTAAAAAGAACGCAAAAGAGGTCCTCTCTCGCGAGAAGGGTACCGTCTACAAAGACCCCGGCGGGAAGGTAAGGGTCTGCCTCGTATATCCCAATGCCTATTCGCTCGGCATGACAAACCTGGGGTTTCAGGCCGTATACCATCTTCTGAACGCGATGGACGGCTGCGTATGCGAAAGAGCGTTCCTCCCGTATATCGTTGAGATCGAAGAGTTCGAAAGGACAAATACCGAGCTATTCTCGCTCGAATCGCAGTCGCCTCTGAGGGACTTCGATATCATCGCCTTTTCCGTACCTTTCGAGGACGACTACGTCAATATACCGAGGATACTGAGGCTTGCCGCGGTCCCGGTTCTCTCTTCCGAACGGAGGTCTCCATGCCCGCTCGTCATGGCAGGCGGTGTGGCCGTTTCCCTAAACCCCGAGCCGCTCTCCGGGATAATCGACCTCTTCCTTATAGGCGAGGGCGAGGGGAGTCTTCAGTCCGTAGTCGAGCTTTTCGGCGAGCTTAAGGGCCGCCCGAAAAAAGACGCGCTCCGGGGGCTCGATTCGGTCGATTGCGTCTACGTGCCGGCCCTATATGAGTTCATTTACGACGGGACAAGGATAAAAGAGATAAAGCCTGTAAGCGGCGCGAAGACAAGGATCAAGGCGGCGAAGAACTTCGACCTCGACAGGTTCGACGTGCCGCAAAACTTCGTCATGACCCCTGATACCGAGTTCAGGGACACGTTCTGTTTTGAGGTGGAGCGGGGGTGCGGCCGCGGGTGCAGGTTCTGCGCCGCCGGGTTCCTCTACCTGCCGCCGCGCTGGAGGGACTTTGGCAAGGTCCTCGACTCCGTAAAAAAGGGGCTGGAGTCCACCGGAAAGGTCGGCCTCGTGGGAACCGCCGTCTCGGAATATCCACGGATAAAGGAGACGATAAGCTACGGGGTCGAAAACGAAGGGGCAGTTACGCTATCTTCGCTCCGGCTCGACCGGCTCGACGAGTCGTTCGTCGGGCTCCTCAAGAAGGGCGGCTACTCGACCGTCACGCTCGCGCCTGAGGCCGGGACCGAGCGGATGAGGAACATCATAAACAAGGGGATAACCGACGCCGGGATAATGGAGGCCGCAAGGCTCATAACGGAGGCGGGGTTCCTGAAGATCAAACTCTATTTTATCGTGGGGCTCCCCGGAGAGACCGATACGGACGCGCAAGGGATCGTGGACCTTTCGAGGCGCGTAAAGGAAGTGATGAAAAGGGGCGAGCTTACATTAAGCGTAAACCCCTTTATCCCCAAGCCCTTTACCCCGTTCCAGTGGGCCGGTTTCGAGGACGCCGGCGTTATCGACGAAAGGCTAAGGCTAATAAAAAAGGGGCTCGCCCGCGAGAGGGGCTTCATAATAAAGTCCCTCTCGGCCAAAGAGGCCTTCATCCAGGCGTACGTCGCGAGGGCCGACAGGAGGGCCGGGGAGCTTATAATAAACGCCTCTGTCAAGGGCTGGAAAGAGTCGATAAGGCCCGTCATAAGATTTCTTGAGGACTCGGTCTACTCCGGAAGGGCGCAGGACGAGATACTCCCCTGGGATATGATCGACCACGGGGTAAAAAGAACGTATCTCTGGAGGGAGTACGAGAAAGGGCTAAAGGCGGGACTGACGCCCCCGTGCGACGTCGGGAGGTGCTTCAGGTGCGGAGTGTGCATCGCAAGGGGCCCGTCGTAGGGTCATCCCAAATGGACCGTCCTTACCGTATACGGCATGGAGATATTTTCCTGTTTGAACCTCTTGAATATCCGTTTCCTCAGCTCGTGCTGGATGGCCCCCTGCTCGGTATAGTCCGAGACCTGGCATACAAGGGTGAAATCGAGGGACGATTCGCCGAACCCCGGGACAAATAGCGCCACGGGCGGAGGGTCGGCCAAAAGCCCCTTTACCTCCGCCGCGGCCTTGCGGGCCTCGTCGATAAGCAGCATTTCAACCCTGTCAGGGTCCGCTTCATAGCCCGCCCGGACCCTCAACGAGAGGGGGAATGACTTTTCCGGAAGAAGGTAGTTGGTTACGTTACTCTGCGCGAGCTTGCCATTCGGGATTATTACGGTATTTCTGAAGGGGTCCTTTATCCGCGCCGTCCTCCAGCCTATGTCGATGACGGTGCCTTCCTCGCCGGTATTTAGCTTTATGTAATCCCCGACCTTGATCGAGTTTTCCACGATCACGTAAACGCCGGCGAAGACGTTCGAGAGCGTATCCTGAAGGGCGAGGGCGACGGCCAGGCCTCCCACGCCGAGGGCCGTAAGAACCGGAGTGATGGAGATGCCCAGGCCGTTAAGTATGAAGAGGAGCCCGATGGCAAGGACAAAGCCCTTTATTACTAGCCTCGAAAGGCCCGTCGCGCGCATGTGTATCGTAGAC
>DAIDBB010000181.1 GCA_027310325.1 bacterium
TTGTATACTCGGGCCAGTACTCCGAATACAGGAAAAAAAGGTTCGGGGCCACGTCAACGGAGATACCGAAAAGCCGCTTCATAGCCTTTTCCCAGAACCACGACCAGACGGGCAACCGCGCTCTCGGGGAAAGGCTTGCCGGGCTTGCGCCGTTCGAGGCGTTGAAGCTCGCGGCGGGCGCGATCCTTCTGTCGCCTTTCATACCGCTTCTATTTATGGGCGAGGAATACGGGGAGTCCGCGCCGTATCTTTACTTTATCAGCCATTCGGACCCGTCCATAATCGAGGCCGTTAGAATCGGCAGAAAAAAAGATCTGATGAATCTCGGCTGGACCGGAGACCCGCCAGACCCCCAAAGCACGGAGACGTACCTTAGATCGAAAATAAGGTGGGAAGATAGATATTCGGGAAAGCACTCCGCCCTTTTGAGATTTTATAAGACCCTCATAGGCTTACGGACGAACAACCCGGCGCTAAAAACTCCTGGCGGCAGGGTCAAAACCTTCTGTATTGAGAAAGAGAAGGTCGTATTGATCGAACGCGGGGACGGGGCCCTTATCGTCTTCGACTTCGCTGATAAATCCCGGAACGTCAGGGTCGACTTCCCTCCCGGCGAATGGGTAAAAGTCCTTGATTCTTCAGATACGCGATGGGAGGGGCCGGGCTCAAGGCTGCCGGACAGGGCCGCGTCTCCGGCGGATCTCGGTCTTTCGGGCCTAAGCGTTACCTTATACGAAAAGAATAGGACGGACCTTGGATAAATTCATCTGCATACACGGCCATTTTTATCAGCCACCCAGGGAGAACCCCTGGCTCGAGGAAATAGAGCTTCAGGATTCCGCGTATCCCTATCATGACTGGAACGAGAGGATCACGGCGGAGTGTTATGCGCCGAACGCCGCGGCCCGCATCCTGGACGCCGACTTCAAGATCGTAGACCTCATAAACAACTACTCGTATATGAGTTTTGATTTCGGCCCCACGCTCCTCTCGGCCCTCGAGAGGAAAAATCCCGAGGTCTACAGGCTCATAATCGAGGCGGACAAAAAGAGCATGGAGAGGTTTTCGGGGCACGGCTCGGCCATGGCCATGCCCTACAACCACATGATTATGCCGCTTGCGAATAAAAGGGACAGGTACACCCAGACGGTATGGGGGATACGCGACTTTGAAAGACGGTTCGGCAGGAAGCCTGAAGGGATGTGGCTCCCGGAGGCGGCCGTTGACACCGAGTGCCTTGAGATAATGTCGGAGCTGGGGATAAAGTTTACGGTGCTCTCGCCCCATCAGGCAAAAAGGATAAAGGAAAACAAGGACGCGGAGTGGAAGGACACCGCCGGCAACGGTCTCGACGCGGGCAAGGCATATCGATGCGCCCTTCCGTCGGGAAGGAGCATAAGCCTTTTTTTCTACGACGGCGGCATATCCCACGACGTGGGGTTCGGGAGCCTTCTTGACAACGGGGAGAACTTCGCCAGGAGGTTGCTATCGGCATCGGGCGGACCGGGGATAGTCGCCATAGCCACCGACGGAGAGACTTACGGGCATCATCACGGGCACGGCGACATGGCCCTTTCTTTCTGCATCAATTACCTGGAAGCCGGCAAGGAGGCGCTGCTTACGAACTTCGGCGAATACCTCGAAAAGAATCCTCCGGAGCAATTCGCCGAGCCGTTTGACGCCTCCTCGTGGAGCTGCCTGCACGGGGTAGAGAGGTGGAAGAGCGGCTGCGGCTGCAATACCGGCATGCACGGCGGGTGGAGCCAGTCGTGGAGGGCGCCTTTGAGGGAGGCGATGGACTGGCTTAGAGACAGCCTCATACCGCTTTATGAAAAGGAGTGCTCCCGGTACTTCAAAGACCCCTGGGTGGCGCGCGACGACTACATAGATGTGATACCGGACAGGTCCGACGGGAACGTGGAGAAATTCATAAGCGCCCACGCGTCCCGTGAACTCACGGAAGGCGAAAAGACGATCGTTCTTAAGCTCCTCGAGATGCAGAGGAACGCCATGCTCATGTACACGAGCTGCGGATGGTTTTTCGACGAGGTCTCGGGGATAGAGGCCGTCCAGGTCATGCGGTACGCGGCAAGGGCCATGCAGCTCGCCCAGGAGACGGCCGGCGTTACCCTTGAAGACGACTACCTAAAGGCGCTGGAAAAGGCCGAAAGCAACGTGTTCGGGAACGGAAGGGAGGTCTACGGGCGATTTGCCGCCCCAGCCAAGCTCGACCTTGCGAGGGTCGGCGTCCATTATGCCGTCTCATCCCTTGTCCTGGGGCATAAGAACGAGTCGTCGGTATTCTGTTACAGGGTAACATCGGGCTCCTATGAAGAGGCTGTAGCATCGGAAGAACTTAAAACGGCGTTCGGAAGGGCGACCGTATTATCCGGCGTTACGCGCGAGGGGATCGATCTCGAGTTCGCGGCGCTAAGGAGCGGCACGCACGACATACGCTGCGGGATAGGTCCGCCCATGGACCCCCGGAGTAGCGAAGAGATCAAAAAAGAGCTTTTCTCGGCTGTGGAAAGATCGGCTGTCGAAGAGGCCGCCGGGGCCCTTGAAGAGCGCTTCACCAGCGTCTATACCCTTCAGCACATATTCAGGGACGAGCAGAGAAATATCGTCGATAAGATGCTCCTGCCAGCATACCGGGACATCGATTCGGCCTTTGCCGGGATATATGAGAAAAACCTTGACCTCATCGATTTCTTCAGGGAGATAGGCATACCGCTTTTGAGGCCTCTTTCAACGGCATCGGAGTATGTTCTGAACTGCAGGCTGCGAAACCTTTTCGCCGACAAACATGACATAAGGGAGCTTGAGGACGCGATCAAAAACGCTGAAAGGCTCAACATGGGCATTTATCCCGATACGGCGCTAAAGGCGGGCTCCTGGATAAGCGCAGCAATGGACGATATCGCCAAAAACCCCGGCGATGTCGCAAAGGTGAATATCCTGAGGGACCGTCTCCGCCTTTTAAAACCCTGGCGGACTGACCTTAACCTCTGGAGGGCTCAGAACATATATTTCTTTCTGAGTAAAAGCTTGGAAAAGAACACGTCCGGGGACAGATGGCTTGAGGCCTTCCGGGACCTCGGCAATTACCTTCAGGTGAAGGTCCCCGGATGAGGCCCCTGGCCACATACAGGCTCCAGTTCAACCGCCTCTTCAGGTTCAGCGACGCGGCCTCGGTCGTCCCTTACTTAAACGGGCTATGCGTCTCAACCGTCTACGCCTCCCCGGTCTTCAAGCCGGGGAAGAATAGCCTCCACGGGTACGACATCGTCGACCAGAATGCCCTCAACCCGGCCCTCGGCGATGAAACGGACTTCCGCGAGCTCCTTTTGAAGATAAAGGGCCTCAGGATGGGTTGGCTCCAGGACATCGTCCCCAACCACATGGCCTATGACGGCGACAACTCTCTTCTCATGGACATATTCGAAAAAGGCCCAAGCTCAAGGAATACCGGCTTTTTCGACCTGGAATGGAACCCCGGCTACGAAGGGATAAAAGGAAGGATACTGGCCCCCTTCCTCGGAAGGTTCTACGGGGACGCCCTTGAAAGCGGGGAGATACGGCTCAAATACGATGCCGAAGGGTTCTCGATAAATTACTCTGACTTAAGGTTCCCTCTGAGGATTGAATCGTATGTAAACGTCCTTACCCATGTGCTCTTAAAGATAAGGAGCGTCATCGGAAGGGAACACCCTGATTTCATAAAGCTTCTCGGCATATTCTATGTGATAAAGAACCTTCCGGCCGAGAAGGACGAGACGTTCGACCAGGTAAGGTTCATAAAAAGGATGCTCTGGGAGCTCTGTTCCAGGAACACCTCCATAGAGGAATCCCTCGACCGGAGCCTCGCCGAGATAAACGGTACCCCGGGCGACCCGGGAAGCTTTAACGACCTCGACGGGCTCTTAAAGGAGCAGTTCTATAAGCTATCCTTCTGGAAAGTCGCGGCGGAAGAGATAAACTACAGGAGGTTCTTCAACATAAACGGGCTTATAACGCTGAGGGTGGAAGAGGAGGACGCGTTCACGCATACGCACCGGCTCGTCGTTGAGATGGTGCGGTCCATGGGCGTTGACGGGCTTAGGGTCGACCATGTTGACGGCCTTTATGACCCGCTCGATTATCTCAAAAGGCTTAAGGATAGGACCGGTGATATTTATGTAACGGCAGAGAAGGTGCTCGCCACTAACGAGGAGCTCCGCAGGGAGTGGCCGGTAGACGGCTCAACTGGCTATGACTTCCTCTGTATCCTTAACGGCATATTCTGCGACACGGCAAACGAGGCCCGGCTGACAAAGATATACTCCAATTTCACCGGGCTTAAAGACTCTTTCGAGGAACTCCTCTATCAGAAGAAAAGGCTCATAATAGAGATGGATATGACCGGAGACGTGAGCAACCTCGCGGAACTCTTGAGGCGCACCCTCTTAAACGACAGGCACGGGAGCGACATAACGCTGCAGGGGCTTAAGAGGGCCATAACCGAGGTGATGGCCTTTTTTCCGATATACAGGACCTACGTAAGTCGCGGATCGTATTCGGAGTCTGACCGTCTCCTCATGAAAGAGGCGGTCTGGCATGCCGCGAGGAGAAACCCCGCGCTCCTTAACGAGCTCAGGTTCCTGGAAAAGGTCCTTACCCTCGAATACGCGGATTACTTCACCGGGAATGAAAAAGACGAATGGCTCCACTTCGTGATGAAGTTCCAGCAGTTTACGGGTCCTCTAATGGCAAAAGGTCTTGAGGATACGCTCCTGTACGTCTATAACAGGCTCATCTCTCTTAACGAGGTCGGGGTTAACCCCGGAAAGTTCGGGAACTCCGTCGAGGAGTTCCACGTCTTTAACGGCCGACGCGCCCCCGGCTCGATGAACGCTACATCGACCCATGACACGAAAAGAGGCGAAGACGTAAGGGCGCGCATAAACATACTCTCCGAAATACCGGATGAGTGGGCCTCGCGGCTAAGGCGCTGGAGCTCTCTTACGCGTAAGATGAAAAAGCCTGTAGAAGGCAGACCCTCGCCCGACAGGAACGACGAGTATTTCCTGTACCAGACATTGGTCGGAGCGATGCCATGTCTTGATGAAGAGCACGGGGCGTTTGTAGAAAGGATAAAGGACTACGCCGTCAAGGCGGTAAGGGAGGCCAAGGTCCACACGGCCTGGCTCAAGCCGGATATCGAATACGAAGAGGCATTTGTATCCTTCATCGATAATCTTCTTAAAAGGTCCGGCAGGAATCCATTTCTCGAGGATTTCATGCCCTTTCAGAAAAAGATCGCCTGGTACGGCATGCTCAATTCCCTCTCGCAGGTAATTTTAAAGATAACCGCGCCAGGCATACCCGATTTTTTCCAGGGCACAGAGCTCTGGGACCTGAATCTCGTGGACCCGGACAACAGGCGCCCGGTGGACTTCGCAAAGAGGGCGGCGCTCCTTAAAGAGATAAAGGATAAGTCGACCTCGTCCCGCGCAAGCCTCATACCGGAGCTTCTTGGTTCCTATGAAGACGGGCGGATAAAGCTTTTCCTTATCCATGCTGCACTAAGAGTTCGGCGCGAACTCGCCGATGCGTTTGAAAACGGCGGTTATGTGCCCCTTGAAGTAAAAGGCAGCAAAAGGTCCCATGTCGTAGCGTTCGCCAGGACGGGTAAAAAAAGCGCCTTGACCATAGCCTCGCGATTTTTCACTTCGCTCGCTCCGGAACGCCAACCTCCGGTCGGAGAAGTATGGGCCGATACCGAGGTCGTTTTGCCGGAGGGCCTCGCGGAGAGGGTCTGGATTAATGAAATAACTGGAGAAGAGCTTCGGGGCGGAATTTCAATCACGCTTAAGGACGCTCTCAGGGATTTTCCTGTAGCGCTTATGACCGGGAGGTCGATAAAAGAACGCGCAGGTGCTAGGCCAGACACCCCAAATCTTAAGACCGATTTTTTGCGGAATTAACGGATATTTGCGGTTCATTTGGAGGCGGCGAGCGGATTCGAACCGCTGAATGGCAGTTTTGCAGACTGCTCCCTTAGCCACTTGGGTACGCCGCCTTGGATGAGATTTAGGCCTCCCTTGAAGGGAGGCCCTGTCGCTCAAGTCTTATACTATAATAAGCGGGGGGAAAGATTGTCAAGATAAAAACAATCCCTATATTCGACCTATATTTAAAATGGAGGAATTGATTGATTTAGTCCAGCATGTATTGTAAAATTTAAGGGGTTTCTGATTAATTCGGCGATCTGTCATTGCGAGCGAAGCAAATCAATCTGTTTTTTAGATAAATCACATACTTAGAGATTGCTTCGTCGCTACGCTCCTTGCAATTGCTGCAAAATATAATAATTAATCAGAGCTTCCTTAATTAATCATTTAAAAACCCATAAAGTATTTTCATCGCAAACGGCCTTTACACCTTACATAGGGTAAACATATGCCGATTAGTGATATTCGCTGCCGCCGTACCTCCCCCTTGATATCTCCGCCAAATTCAATAAGACCGGTTATTTGCCAGGAAGGCGCATCCCTTGTATCCGCGCCGCCGGAAGGCTTCGGAAGATAGAGGAGACCAGCGTGGACAACCCCGCAACAAAGAAATGGAGCATTCAAAAGCGCGTTGTCCTCTCGATGCTCTTGATAGGTATAGTCCCGGGTATACTCGTGGTCGCGCTTGCTTACATGAGCGGCATAAACGCGCTAAGGAATTCCATTGGCAAAAACTTCCGGGAGATGGCCAAGGAGACGGCCGACAAGGTGCAGCTCCTTATCGAAGACAAGATCGAAGAGGCCCATAAACTCTCCGTGTCCCCAGTTGTAAGGGAATCGGTCATGAAAGCCAATAGCTCGAGCGGACCTGCCCACGACAGAAAAGCCCCCCGGGCCCTGGACAACTATTTAAAGGAATACCGGTTTCAAAGGCCCGAAGAGTTCGTCTCCGTCCTGGTCATGGACAGGAACGGGACAGTAATCGACTCGGCTGGCGGCAAAGGGACATATAAGGGCGGGCTAGACTTGCGTGGAACAGTCAGGGGATGGAAAAAGGCATATATAAGCGGAATAGAGCATAAAGACGGGTCCGGGATATATACGATATCGATAGCTGTTCCGGTGACGTTACCGGACGGCGGCGCTCCGATAGGCGCGCTCAGGCTTGAATATGACGTGAGGGAGTTGTTCGCCGCCATAAACGAGGTGAGGATGGGCGAGACCGGGCATGCAAACCTTGTCTCCTCGGATGGGACCCTCATAGTTTGTCCGGTCTTCACTCCCCAGAGCCATAAGATAAACGACAAACTCATGCGCCAGATAAGCAGTTTCAGAGCAGGCTGGGGGATAGCCGCGGACGACGCCCACGGCGGGAGCGATTCCATAATAGGTTACGCGCCGGTAAAACTTACGCAGATGATGGGGCCGGAGGATTTCGGGGGCAAGACCTGGTATGTATTCATACGCCAGCTCCCCCGCGAGACATACGCCCCGATGTACTCCCTGCTGAGAAAGACATATCTCCTGGGAGCGGTGCTTGTCGCGGTCATCATACCCATCGGCGTGTACGCTTCCCGCAAGATCACAAGACCCATAAAGCTTCTTACAAAGGGCACCGAGCTCATAGGCCAGGGGCGTCTCGACCACCGTATAACGGTCGGAACCGGCGACGAGATCCAGCAGATGGCAGAGACATTCAACCGGATGGCCGACAGCCTGGAGAAAAACAGCATAGAAAGGGCAAGCTACCTCAAGAGGATCAAAAAATCGGAGGAGAAATACAGGACCTTTTTTGACCACGCCGAGGATTCCATGTTCCTTGTGAACCCTGACGGCGAAGTCACGGCCGTCAATAAGAGGGAGGAAAAGACGTTGGGCTATTCGGTAGATTCCATACCCGGCCTTCGTTTCTCGGGGATCCTTTTGGAAAAGTACAGGCACGCTTTCTCCCTTCTTCTTGAAAGCGCGCTCTCAGGCGAAAAACCGCCAACCTGCGAGATCGAGGTCGTCAAAAAGGACGGCAGCGCCATTACCGCTGAGATGGACCTTACGGGAATAAGGATGGGAGAGAACGCCTCTGTGCAGATACACCTGCGTGATGTGACGAGGAGAAAGACGCTTGAAAAGGAAATCATCCTCGAGAGGAATAAGCTCGATACCATAATCGGGAGCATGGGG
Organism: bacterium; assembly: GCA_027310325.1. Taxonomy (GTDB): domain Bacteria; phylum Desulfobacterota; class GWC2-55-46; order GWC2-55-46; family GWC2-55-46; genus JAKAIQ01. The sequence continues at coordinate 8,172 of DAIDBB010000181.1, forward strand.
GACGGCCTCGATATAGTCGACATGGACTATAGGATCCGGTTCGCCAACAGGAGGATCCTGGAACTTTACGGCAGAAATGTAACCGGCAGAAGGTGTCACGAGGTATATATGGGAAGCCCGTTCCCGTGCGCAGGATGCCCGATATCCGAAGGCGGGGAAAAGACCGGGATTTTGGAGGTTTCCACGAACGACGGACGTACGTTTATGATAACGTATTCGCCGTTTAATATCGAGGGCATGCAGTCGGTCCTTGAGATAATAACCGATATTACCGAAAAGAAAAAGCTCGAGAGCACCGTTGAAAAACTAGAACTCTACAATACCCTTTTCGATTACGCGGAAGACTCCATGTTCATGGTCGATATCAATGGCAGTATAACCGCCGTAAACAAGAGAGAGGAGGAGGTAATAGGATACTCGAAGGATTCGGTCGTCGGCCGGAGGTTCTCGTCGATACTCGCCGAAAGGCACGGGGAGGACTTCAAGAAGCTTTTCAGAACGGCCCTCGAAGGGAAAAAGGAGCCTACCTCGGAGGTGGAGATCATCGGACGCGGTGGGGCTCTGCTCGCGATGGAGATGGACATAACGAGCATAAAAAGGGAAGGGGCGCTCGCCTTTGTGCTCGTGCACCTGAGGGACGTCACAAAGAGACGCGAACTAGAGCAGCAGCTTCTGATGGCGGAGAGGCTTACAGCCGTAAGCCATTTCTCCTCGGCCCTGGCCCACGACCTCCGTAATCCCATAATAGGCATAAAGAAGACGCTTACGAGCCTTAAGACAACGTTCGACGCGACCTGTCCCCCTCCGGCCTCAAAGACCCTTTCGGACCTCATATCCGGAAGCGAGCTCCTTTTGGGGATGGTAAACGACGTTATGGACGTGCACCTTAAGAGTTACGAGGAGCTTCCTCTTATCATATCGAGCTTCCCGCTCGTGGATGCGGTGGAAGAGGCGATAAAATTGCTCCATACGGAGTCTGAGGAAAAGAGGATAAAGGTGTCCCTTGAAAGCGACCACCTCTCCCTTGCCATGCACGGGGATAAAAGGCGACTTCAGCGGGTCTTTATAAACCTCCTCGATAACGCCATAAAGTATTCAAGCTCGGGAAGCAAGATATCCATAACCTTCAAGCCCATAGAAGAGGAGCATACGGATTATCTCCTCTTCGGCATCGAGGACGAGGGGATAGGGATAGACCCGGCGAACCTTACCAGGATATTCGAGCCCCTTTACCAGACGGTGCTTAAAAAAGGCAGCAAGGCCAAGATAGGCACCGGTCTGGGGCTTTATTTCTGCAAGGTGGTCGTTGAGGCCCATCATGGGAGGATCTGGGCCGAGAACAGACTTCCACGGGGCTCAAGGTTTTTCGTACAGATACCTCTTTGAAAGGAGCGCCATGCCGATAAAAATCCTCATAGCCGACGACCAGAGGCTCTTCAGGCAGGGCCTGAGGAGCCTGCTTGACCAGGAAGAGGGCCTTACGGTGGTGGGCGAGGCTGCGGACGGACAGGACGCCTTCACTCTCGCCCAGGAGACCGACCCCGATATAATCCTCATGGACGTGGAGATGCCTAAACTTAACGGCATCCAGGCGCTTCGCCTGATACTCGAGCGTAAACCGGAGGCCAAGGTGCTGATGCTTTCCGTCCTCGATGACGACGAAAGGGTAAAGGAGGCCATCGTTTCCGGCGCGATCGGCTACATAATGAAGGACGCCGACCATCATGAGTTCGTCAGGATCATAAAAAGCGCTTATGAGGGGAAAAAGATAACATCCCCGTTCCTCGCCAACTACACCCCCAGGCCCGTCGGCGAAAAGAGGGAAAAAGACGAAAGGGCCGGCATCGAGGACAGATTTTCCCTGACGGAGCGGGAAAAGGGCATCCTCGCCCTTCTCCTTGAAGGAAAGAGCAATAAGGAAATCTCAAACCTGACTTTCGTTTCTACCGAAACGGTAAAGACGCACCTTCAGAACATCTACAGGAAGCTCGGCGTAAAAAGCAGGCTCGAGGCCGTTGCGCTCCTCCTTAAAGAAAAGAAATAGGCGTTATCTCTCTTTTCCCCCGTCCGGGGGAACCCTTTATCCCCTTTAATGGCTATGAAAATCACACTAAACGGGAATTTACAGCCGCTCCAGTTCATAATACATTAATCCTATACAATCGCTAATGTCGCCCTGTTGAGAAACACCGGACGCGAAGAGTTGGTCGGTCTCAATGCGATGATTTATGTGACGGTGTAAAAGGACGGGGAAAAACCGGGAGGAGGTGAAACAGATGAAAAAAGGAGACCTGTTAAAACTACTTACCGTTACGACCTTGACTTTGCTCTACGCTTGGCCGGCCCGAGGGGGAGAGGACTTCCTTAAACCGAGGGTTTCGGAAGAAAAGCTTGCCTCGGTCAAGCTAATGCAAAATCCGTTGTCCGCTGATGGCAAATCTGTAGCAGCAGGCAGGGAAATATATTACGGCAAAGGTCTTTGCGCAAGCTGCCACGGGGAGTCAGGCAAGGGAGACGGGCCTGGAGGGGCGTCTTTTGATCCGGGTCCAAGGGACTTCACGAACGCATCCTGGCAGTCGATAAGGACGGACGGAGAGATCTTTACGGCCATAACGGAAGGAACGCAATACGGGATGATCGCTTACGGGGATAATCTCACGGATAACGAAAGTTGGCAAGTCGTCAATTATTTAAGGACATTCGGGGCAAGGGGCGTAGCGAAGAATACACACGCTGAAGTCTCCGTCAAGTAAACGCTCCAGCGGACAGGCCCCTATTTAATTGACGGCCGCAAAATCACTGTTATACTTTGTAGCGGAGGACTTCCGGGTCGAAAATAAATGAAAAGGAGTTTCATGCATGAAGATCAAACTGAGGCTGGTAACGTTATTGTCCTTTATGGCGGCGGCTTTGTTACTGTTGATGCCGAATGCCGTACCCGCTCAAGAAGAACGCGCGCAACTTCTTCCCCCGCCGGCGGTTCCACCCGCTATAACACGCACCACACCAGCGACTGTCGTGGTCGAACTTAATACGGTCGAGAAGACCGGAAAGCTCGCCGAGGGGGTCGAATATAATTTCTGGACCTTCAACGGCTCGGTGCCGGGGCCGTTCATAAGGGTCCGCGTCGGCGATACCCTGGAGATGAGGCTTCATAACGACAAGAGCAGCAAGAACCCCCACTCTATCGACCTCCACGCGGTCACCGGCCCTGGCGGCGGCGCCAAGGCTACCGCGACATTGGCTGGAGGCACGACATCCTTCAAGGCCAAGATGATGAACCCCGGCCTCTACGTATACCAC
>DAIDBB010000190.1 GCA_027310325.1 bacterium
CCGTGATCGAGGGGATGGCATACTACAAGGCCACGATGCCTGAAGCCAAGGAATACTACGCGGGCTACGTAGCGGCGGATGAATACGAGCTTACGGTTGCGGACTTCAACGTCGACTACCCCTCGACCTTTGTCATGGTAAGGCCGGGCAATCTGCTTTATATCGTCGACCTTCATAACCGTTATGACGACGGCGGCTACATGAGCGATTTTTTCGACGATTACGTGATGAGGGATCTCATCCAGGGCGATGCGCAGGCAAAGGCCCTTGCCAAGCTAGACCCGTCGCTGAACGGCCTTGGCGAGCTGGCCCCGGGGCTTGTCGATAAGATAAAGAAACATCCTATAGTAAGAAAGCTAAAGATGTCCCAATCCTTCGAGGGCATCCCTTCCGCGGGCAGGACGCCTTCCGAGAGCGACAGGGCTCTGGCAAGGCGGGCGCTTACGCGCCGGTTTTGCTCCGAGAGGTACTGGCTCGGGAAAGGCTATGAGGAAGGCTCCACTGTCTCATACGATGCGCTTTACGTAAAGGACAAGTTCTATGCCCTTATTACGGCAGGAGTTCCGCCGCGCTGCGGCTTCTACATAGGGTCGCTCGAAGGAGGCCGCTCCGCCCTTACGCAAAGGCCGGAGGTCTACGATTGCTCCAGAGGCAATTGGAAAATCTTTACAGGCCCAATGGGGGCCCGGAAGGCGGAGAATGACTATCTCGTCATGCCGAAGGACTGCTCCCCAAGCTACGCGCCTTCAACGCCCGAAAAGGCACGAATGCTTGAAATCATCGAAGACTCTATAAGGTTTACCCTCATAAGGAATAGCGAGGGAGAACGGCGCTTAGACATCAAGAGGCACAAAAAATGGGAAAGGCTTCCGCCCGCTGTAACAGCCGTGATTGCGGACTTCAACATGGAAGACAACTGGACGTTCGTCCTTGTTGAGCCTCTGGATATAATTTTCAGGGTCTTCCTTCATGACGATTACGACTACTGGAGCGACCTGCCGGAGAGGGTCGGCAGGGTAAACATGAGTGAGGAATTTTTTGAGGACAAGGACAAGGCCCTGAAGGCTCGTGTGCGCGGAAGGATATTGAGCCGCACGCTTGAAAGGAAGGCAATCTTCTTTCCATAGCCGTGGGCGTGCATTTTCTCCGCGTCCGCCCGAATAGCCGGGGTGTGCTGTGCGCACGATCAAATAATTTTCAGGGGTCGCGTAACCTGTTATGTCTGATTACACAAGGCCCGGGATGGATTGGTCCATTCTCCCGGAGAATGGAAGTATTCATCGTTCCATAAATTTGTCGATGAGGGCCTTTATTCTTCGGATTGGGGAGGAGGCATTATGGAATTCTAGTGCATGGGCAGAGTAATCAATTGGTGCGCTGAGCGCATCCTACAAGACTGTTGCAAACTTCCTCAGTTAATCGCCACCTCTTTAAAGCCCTTACTTCTGTTTAGCAGTATGTGAAGTCCGCGGTTTCCTTTGATTACACAACAGTCGTCAAAAACCGGCCCCTACTCCCCCACCTTCGCCAGCCGCCCTTTTTTCCTGGCCTCCCTGAAGTTCCACCAGAAAAACAGTATCGAGGCCCCTACGTAGAAGATATTCTCGACCGATGCCCGGGCGAGGTCGTTCGTCGGGAAAGCCCCGCCCGAGATGACCTGCCGCATGCCCTCGAATACGTGCGAGGCAGGGATGAACCACGCGACTCCCCGGAGCCACGGCGGCAGGACCGATACCGGGTAAAAGACCGCGGACACGGGCTGAAATAGAAGGGCTATGCCCCAGGCGAGGATCTCGGCCTCCTGGCCGAACCTTAAAATGAAGGCGGTCGTTATTATACCGATCCACCAGCCCATAATGATAAGGTTCGCTACTAGCGGCACCAAAGAAAAACCCAGAAGGAATATGTCGAAAGAGTAGAAAAGCCACGCAAGCGCGATAAGCACGGTCGAGGTGAGGACGAGCTTTACTATGCTTATTACGAGGAGTGACGCGATGTACTCCGAGGGGCTCAAGGGGCTTACGAATATGTTTATGAGGTTCCTCGACCAGACGTCTTCGAGGAAAGATATCGATATCCCCTGCTGGCTCCTGAAGAGTATGTCCCAGAGTATGAGGGCGCCGAGGAAAAAGGAGATGACGTTCGGGACCGAGCTTTTCCTGGCGAGATAGACGCTCACGAAACCCCAGATGAGGAGGTCGAGAAGGGGCCAGTAGAATACCTCCATGAACCTCGGGAGGCTCCTCTTGTAAAGGTAAAGATGCCTTGTCGCGTACGCGAGTATCCTGTTGACGCTCATGCCGTTCCTATCCCCTCGCGATCTTCAGGAAGACCTCTTCGAGGGACTTGCCGCTGAACTTGTCCTTTATATCCCCCGGCACGCCGGACGCTATTATCCTGCCCTTGTTTATGAATATCACCCTGTCGCACATCTCTTCCATCTCCCTCATGTTGTGAGAAGTATAGAGTATCGATATCCCGTTTTCTTCCTTTATCCTCCTCAGGAGGCGGCGCGTCTTGTCGGCTATGTCCGGGTCGAGGCTCGCGGTCGGCTCGTCGAGGAAGAGTATCCTCGGGTCGTTAAGGAGGGCCTTGCAGAGGCAGACCCTCGTCAGCTGGCCCGAGGAGAGCCTCCTTGCCGGGGTATATATTATGTCTTCTATCTCGAAGGTTTTTAAGAGCGAGCGGATCTTCTTTCCGTGGTCCTTCACCCCGTAGAGCCTTGCGAAGACCGACAGGTTCTCCCAGACCGTAAGGGCGTACGGGAGAGATATGTAGGACGACGAGAAGTTGACGTCCCCGAGTATGCGCTGGCGGTTCGAGAAGAGGTCGAGACCGAAGACGTTTATCGTCCCGTCCGTTGGCGTGGTGAGGCCGAGGATCATCTGGATCGTCGTGGTTTTCCCTGCGCCGTTCGGCCCTATGAGGCCGAGTATCTCCCCCTCGCACATGTCAAAGGAGATGCCGTCGACGGCCCTGAAGCCGTTATAGTACTTCGTAAGCCCCCTTACTTCCACTATAGCGCGCATAATCCGTATGCCTGCCTCGGAGTCATACTAGATGGTAACAGCGTCGGTAGAGATATGCAAGCCCCGGAGCGTGAAAAAGGCCGGAACATCGGCTTTTTGCCGGGTTAGCGGGCGGTTGCAGCGCGGATGATTTATGATAGACTCTAATCAGGAGGGGTTATGGCAAGGGGGATAAAGCTCTTCAGGGTCCTAGGCATCAACGTATCTATCGACTATACCTGGTTTATAATCCTCGTCATTTTTACCTGGTCGCTCGCCTTCGGGTATTTTCCCTTCAAGCTACCGGGTTTCGGCAAAGTCACATACTTTTTGATGGGTTTCGTTTCAGCGGTGCTCCTTTTCGCGTGCGTGCTCGTGCACGAGATCTCGCATTCCTATACTTCAAACAGGCTCGGCCTCGAGGTAAAGGAGATAACGCTATTCATCTTCGGCGGCGTTGCCCAGCTCACAAAGGAGCCGGACGACCCGAAGACGGAGCTCAAGATCGCCATAGCCGGCCCCACGGCAAGCCTTGTGCTCGGGATACTGTTCTGGGCGGCTTCGAGGGTCATAGACAGGGCGATGTACCCTGTAGCGAACTCGATACTCTCGTACCTGGCGCTCATTAACTTTGTCCTGCTTATCTTCAACATGATCCCGGGGTTTCCGCTCGACGGCGGAAGGGTCTTCAGGGCCATATGGTGGGACAGGACCGGGGACCTCAACAGGGCCACTAAAGTGGCGAGCGATAT
>DAIDBB010000207.1 GCA_027310325.1 bacterium
GCCCGCGGGCGCATGGGCTTAAGGCCGCCATCCGGGCCTATGGTGTACTGGGAGACGCTGTTGTCGCCATAGTTAGCTACATAGGCATAACGCGGCACCATGGTCTTTTTGGTGCAAGCGGTAAGACTTACTGCCGTTATAAGGCCGAACAGCAGCCGGACCGCTCTTCCTGTACTTTTCATCAGGTCTTCCCCTGACGGCTTATTTCCGGGACAATCTGCTGATTAGACCGAACTACATACTTAATAGTTTCCAGAATGACACGTGACGATGATTCCTTATGTGAGTTTTCTCACATCTTCATAAATAATATAATCCGTCGCAAAGCATACACCCGGCGAGAACCGATCCTTCAAGGCGAGGAGGAGTGACTTTCCGTCCGAGGCGTTAAAGTCGAGGTCATACAGGACGAACGCTGCATATTAGCCATGCCCGGGTTTATTAAGCACAAATCCATCCCTCCAAGCCAAGGGCATCGTCAAGTGACCGGTGTACCGGTTCTTTCTACCTTAGCGGCAGCATTGAAGTCTTCGTAGCGAAAAATGCAGGAGACCTGCGTAAGACCGGCCTTCTCATGAACTTAAATCAGCCGACGCCTCTCAAGACAACGCCCGCTGCACCTGCCGCAAGTATCACCAGCGGCTCGGGTATTTTTTTTACATTCACGATCGCCGCCAGAGACGTGATGGCGATAACGAGCGTAGGGATGTCCTTTATGGCCTGTCTTCCAAGGATGAACGCCGCGCCGACTATCGCGCCTATTACGGCTGACGTAAGGCCGTCGACGAATAGCTTTATCTTTTTATTTTGCGCAAAGTAGTGGAAGTGTTTGGCGAGTATTATTACGAAGAGATAAGGGGGCAAAAAGACACCCAGGGCTGCCGTTATCGCGCCAAGTACGCCCGCGACCATGTATCCGATAAAAGCAACCCCAATTACCACAGGCCCGGGGGTGATCATTGCCACTGCCACGGCGTCCAGAAACTGCCTTTCCGTAAGCCAATGCATGTTCTTCACTACGCCTTCGTAAAGGAACGGCACTATAGCGAGCCCGCTTCCGAACACAAACGCTCCGGCCTTTGTAAAAAAGAGCGCTATCTTTAGCAATACATTAGGAGACGCTGGCCCTTTGAGTCCTGTAATAAGCCAGGCAAAAGAGGCGCCGGCGACAAAGAAGGCCGGCCTCCCTGGTGAGGATCTGATCGCGACCGCGGCAAGACCGCCCAGTATGAACATCCAGACTATCTCGGCTTTGGTAAAGACTGTTATAAGCCCGCTTAACGCGAATATTACCCACAGCAGCCAATCTTTCCCGAGAGTTGTCTTCATAAGCCTGTAAGCGCTTTTTACGATTATCGCCGTGACCGCCGCACCTATGCCGTAAAAGAGCCACTGTATCCAGGGGATTCCGCCGAGGCGCATGTAGAGTATCGAAAGGATGATTACCATTAAAAAAGACGGCAGGATAAAAACGGCCCCGACAAGGGTGGCGCCAATGACACCGTAGCGTACCCAGCCGAGGTACATGGCAAGCTGCGCGGCAAGCGGCCCGGGGAGGAGTTCGGAAA
>DAIDBB010000403.1 GCA_027310325.1 bacterium
ACGTAGGGGTGCCTGCCATTGACGAGGTCTCGGCCATGAGGATGGCCGTTTTCGCGGTAAACGAGAACTGCCCGCTTCCTCTCGTCATAGACTCATCCAACCCGGAGGCCGTCGAGGCGGGGCTCAGGGCCTGCGACGGGAAGGCCCTCATAAATTCCGTAAGCGGAGAGGAGAAAAAGCTCGCGTCCATCCTGCCTCTCGCCAAAAAATACGGGGCCGCGGTATTGGGGCTCGCCCTTGACGACGCCGGGATACCTGAGAAGGCCGAAGGGAGGCTAAGGGTCGCCGGGAAGATACTCGACAGGGCATTGAAGGAGGGGCTGAGGAAAGAGGACGTCATAATAGACTGCCTCGCGATGACGGTGAGCGCGGCCCCGGCGTCGGCGGTAGAGACGCTCAAGGCCATAAGGCTCGTAAAGGAACGCCTTGGGCTGTCTACAATACTCGGCGTAAGCAACATCTCCTTCGGGCTCCCTTCAAGGGAGGTCATAAACTCGAACTTCCTCACAATGGCCATTGAAGCGGGGCTCGACTGCTGCATTATAAACCCGAACAACAAGGCGATGATGGACGCGTACCACGCCTCCCTCGTGCTAACGAACAAGGACGCGAGGGCCGAAAGGTACATAAAGAGGTTTAGCGCCGCAGCCGCCCCTTCCCCCGCGGTCAAGGCGCCTGAAGCGGCCCACGAGGGGATAGACAGGAGACTCAGGAAGGCGATAATCGAGGGGGACGAGGAGAAGATAGTTTCCCTTGTGGAGGAGGCGCTTAAAGAGGGCTGGGACCCGGTAAGGATAAGTAACGAGGGGCTGATACCGGGGCTCGAGGAGGTCGGCAGGCTCTTTGCCTGCAACAGGTACTACCTCCCGCAGGTAATGCTGTCGGCAGATACCATGAAGCTCGCCTTTGAAAGGCTCAAAAAAGAGCTCAAGGGAAGAAAGGGCCCGTCCCTCGGCAAGGTCCTCCTCGCTACCGTCGAGGGCGACATCCACGACATAGGGAAAAACATCCTCGCCACCCTCCTCGAGAACCACGGCTTCGAGGTCATCGACCTCGGCAAGAACGTGCCGTCGGATAGGATAATCGAAGAGGCGGTAAGGAACAAGGTCGACATAGTGGGACTCTCGGCCCTCATGACCACGACCGTCATGGAGATGGATACCGTCATAAAGAAGCTCCGTGAAAAGGGCGTAAAGGTGATGACCATGGTCGGTGGGGCGGTAGTGACGAAGGAGTTCGCCGATAAGGTCGGGGCCGACGAGTACGGCGGCGACGCCCTCTCTGCGGTCGAGAAGATGAAGAGGATGGTCAAGGCCGTCCGGTAATATTATATGGAAGCGGTTGTGGAGATAACGGGCCTAGCTTACGGCGGGAGCGGCGTAGGTAGGATAAACGGCAAGGTGGTCTTCGTCCCCTACACCGCCCCCGGCGATAAGGCCCGGATAGAGATAACCTCGGAAAAGAAAAGTTTTTCGCAAGGCCGCCTCGTGGGGCTTTTGTCCGCCTCTCCGTCGAGGGTGCCCCCGCCATGCGGATACTTTGGCGTCTGCGGCGGGTGTGCGCTCCAGCACGTAAGTTATCCCGTTCAGGTCGAGTGGAAGGACAGGACCCTCGGCGAGACGCTTAAAAGGATAGGTAAGGTAGACGCCCTTCAATGGGACCCGCCCGTGCCCTCGCCCGGGGAGTTCGGCTACCGCACCAGGGCGCGCTTCCACGGCGAGGGCCCGAGGTTCGGGTTTTACGAGCCCGATAGCCACAGGGTCGTCGACATAGAAGAATGCCCGGTCCTCGACCCTGCGCTTAACGCCGCGCTCTCGGGGATAAGGGGCGCGTTCAGGGAGTCCGGGGCCGACCCTTCGGTATTAAAGGGCTTCGAGATCGGGGTCGGCGGCAACGGAAAGGCCGCCGCGTCCTTTGACCTGAGACGCAACCCTCCGGCAACCCTTCTCAAGGCCCTGGAAAAGATAACGGCGCTGAAGGGGTTCGAGCTCCGCGGGCCGCGTAGCATGACATCGGGCGACGTTACGCTCGAATACCTCGCCTTTGGAATCGAGAGCAAGTCCAGGATAGGGGCGTTCTCGCAGGTAAATCTCCCTCAGAACGAAAACCTCATAAAAAAGGTCCTCGAATACTGCGGCCTTACGGGTACGGAGCCGGTGCTCGACCTCTTCTCCGGGACCGGCAACCTGACCATACCCCTCGCGAGGGCGTCGAAAGAGGCGACCGGGGTTGAGTCGAACGGGGAGGCTGTAAAGCTCGCCATGGAAAACGCGGCAAAAAACCGCATAACGTCCGCCGGGTTCGTCGGGGAAGACGCCGCCGGGTGGCTTAAGCGCAACATCAAAGGGCTTGAAAAAGAAAGGCCTCATGTGGTAGTATTAGACCCTCCGCGCGGCGGAGACCCCGAAGCCGCCGGGCTTCTGGCGGCATTAAAGCCCAAAAAGATAATATACGTCTCATGCAGCCCCCCGACGCTTGCGAGGGATATTTCCATGCTCGCGGGCTCCGGGTACAGGCTCTTCAGGGCGGGGGTAATCGACATGTTCCCGCAGACGTATCACATAGAATGTGTGGCCGGGCTGGAACTGGAAAAGTAAGGTATTTTTTGGAGACACGAAAGCATGAACGAACAGCTTCCCAACGAACTTCCCATAGTAAAACAGCTCCGGGAAGAGCTCCAGAAGGTCGAAAAGGAGCTCCGGATAGACATACCCAAGGAGCTTCAGAAGGCCGCGGCCCACGGGGACTTCCGCGAGAACGCGGAATACGAGGCGGCAAAACAGCGCCAGTCGTATCTCCAGGCCCGCGTCGCGCACCTGAACTCCCGCATAAATTCGCTCGTCTCCTTGAAGCTCGATAACATTCCCAAGGATGCGATAGGCTTCGGCTCGAGGATCCATCTCGAGGACCTCAAGACCGGAGAAACCGTCGTATACGAGCTCGTGACCCCGGAAGAGGTCGATCCGAGGAACGGTAAAATTTCCGTGAGCTCGCCCATCGGCAGGGCCCTCATAAACAAGGCCGAGGGCGACGAGATAACCATAAACCTGCCTTCCGGAGTGAAGGAATACGCCATAGCCGAGGTCTATACGCTCCACGACCTCTTTTTCAGAAGGCCTGACAAGTAAGCTTAACAGGGGAATTGATGGCGCAGGTACTGTTGATCCTGGTAGTTGGGCTGGCGGCAGGTGTCCTGAGCGGGCTTCTCGGCATAGGGGGCGGCATACTGGTGGTGCCCGCCCTGGTCTTCCTTTTCGGCATGACCCAGCAGCAGGCCCAGGGCACGACGCTCGCAATGATGATCCCGCCGATAGGCATACTCGCGGCGCTCACGTACTACAGGCAAGGGCTCGTGGACATCAAGACCGCCGGGCTTCTCTGCGCAGGGTTCTTCGTGGGAGGGCTCTTCGGGGCGCGGCTTGCGACTTACATCTCGAATCAGCTCCTTGAGAAGGTCTTCGGGCTCTTCCTTCTGCTCGTGTCGCTCAGGATGCTCTTCTTCTCAAAATGATCTTAATCCCTTAACAGGGCCTTACTACAAAAAAACAAAAAGGAGTCCTACTATGACAAAAAGAGCGCTTAAACGTCTGTTACCGGCAGTGACCTTCGCCGCCGTCTCAAGCCTCGGCGCGTTTACGCACGCAAGCGCCAACGAGGCGGCCCATTCGCACTGGAGCTACGAGGGAGAAAGCGGTCCTGCACACTGGGGCGAGGTCTCCCCCGACTTCGAGGCCTGCTCCAGGGGGAAAAGCCAGTCGCCGATAGACATAGCGAACCCCGTTAAGGACGGCAAGGAAGCGGTGACTTTCGATTACAAACAGTCGGGACTCAACGTCGTAAATAACGGGCACACCATCCAGGTCAATTACGACAAGGGCAGCTCGATAAAGATAAACGGCGTCAGTTACGACCTCGTCCAGCTCCACTTCCATGACCCGAGCGAACATACCGTAAACGGAAAATCATACGGCATGGAGCTCCACCTCGTCCACAAGAACTCCGGGGGCGAGCTTGCGGTCGTCGGCGTCCTCATAGAAAACGGCGCTGAGAACCCGGCCTTCAAGGCCCTCTGGGCCGACCTCCCCGCTGGCGCTGGAGATAAAAAGGAGCTTGCCAGGACGATAAACGCGGCCGACTTCCTCCCGGCGGAACGGACCTTCTACCACTACGCTGGCTCCCTCACTACGCCGCCATGCTCCGAGGGCGTCAGCTGGTTCGTAATCGAAAAACCGATACAGATGTCCGAGGCGCAGATAGCGCGGTTCAAGGAGATAATAAAAGGCAACAACAGGCCCGTCCAGCCGCTTAACGGCAGGAAGGTCGTCATAGACTAGGAACTTATCCGGTATCGAAAAGGCCCCCCGTTAAGGGGGGCCTTTTTTTAGCCGCTTTCCCTCTTTAATCCCGCCCCTTTTTAAGTTAAAATCATATTGCTGCTTTCGAACGATGTGCTTATCGTAAAAATCCGGAGGTCTTGTATGAACAGGCCAGTAATCTTCGCGGCGCTTGCGTCGCTTATCTGGGGCTTCGCCCCAGCCCTTGAAAAGATAGGGCTAAGCGGAAAGATGGACCCCTACCTCGGGGTCGTCGTCAGGACCCTTTCCATAGCGGTCATGGCGCTACTCGGGCTTACGCTCATGGGCAGGCTCCGCGCGATAACGACCGTTGACCTTAAAAGCGCCTTCTTTGTCGCGGCCGGCGGGATCATAGCGGGCCTCATCGGGCAGGTGGCCTTCTATTCGGCCTTGAAATCAGGGGAGGCCTCGATAGTCGTGCCTGTGGCCGCTACGTATCCGCTCGTGGCGCTCATTATATCGGTCGTATTCCTTGGCGAGGCGTTCACCGTTCAGAAGCTTATAGGGATAGGGCTTGTGGTTGGCGGGATAGTCCTGCTTAACGCAAAATAGCGAAGTCATCCGCGAAGGCCGGCCTTGAACTCGAGGAGCTTCATTATGTCCCTTCTCGAAAGAATCCCGACAAGCTCGCCCTTGTCGTTCAGGACCGGGAACCTGCCGAAATGGTCGCCCGTGGACATCCTGTTCAGGACTACCATGACGTCGTCATCGGGGCTCAGGAAATCCTCCGGTTCGAGCTTGAACATCACTTCCTTTACGCGCGTCTCGTCCCATCTGTTCCTGTCCACGTCCCTCACGTTATAAAGCGCCAGAAGCCCGGTCACGCGGCCGTTTGAGGTCACCGGGAAGCTCACGAAGTGATATTTGAAGAAGTAATTCTCGACGGCCTCTGTTAGCGTCATCCCCTCCCTTACGGAGATGACGTTCCTTGACATTACTTCCGCTACCTTCACCCCTTCAAGGGCGCGCTTGACGAGGAGCTGCTGGTAACCGCTTTCAGCGGCCTGCTGGACGAATACCCCGATAAGGACCGACCAGAGCCCGCCGACGAAGTTACCGGTAAGTATCTGGAAAAACCCGAATATTATGAGGAATATTGCAAAGCCCTTGCCGATA
>DAIDBB010000221.1 GCA_027310325.1 bacterium
GGATAAGCATTATGAACCCCCGAACTCATGTATCTCTCCCGGCGAGTGGCCGAAAGATTCCCTCGCGGCGTCGCTCATGTCCAACACTCTCCGTGCCGCCTCAATCATTTCCCGGCTCCTTTTCTTTAACCTCGCCAAAACCCGCTACGGACCCGTTTTTTGGGGAATGTTTCACAATTTTAATTATAAGACCGTACATATTAAAAAAAGATTAGAATATGGATAAAGATCAAAGCCGGGAAAACGCCGCGGATGAGGACCGGACAAGTATTTAATCTGTATTAACAGGCTGCTGAAAAAGTCCATCTGCTTCGAAGGCTACCTCGCTCGTCATTGCGGCGTACATACAAAGTACGCCTCAAACCGTGCCTCTTGACGCCTCGCACTGAAGCTTTTTGAGCAGCCTGAACAAATTCCGCGTCTTTCAGCAATCTGTTAAAAATATCAGGTATTTCAGATGGAATCAATAGCTGGAGAGTTTTTTCCTTTTTTTCACTGCCTTACGTATCCAAGAAGAAGCGTCCCGGCGGCAAGAAAAAGCAAATCCGGGAAAGCTGCCGCAACAAGCGGCGTTATAAAGCCGCCCTGCCCGAGCGACTTCGTGAGGGCGAACACGACCCAGTAGGAAAAAGCGATTACGATGCTTAGACCCACCCCGGTTGCCACGGCCCCGTGCCTGCCGGTCTTAAAAAGGGCAAAGGGGATGCCTACGAAGACCATTATCAAGTTGACGAGCGGAAAGGAGATCTTGTCGTAGAGCTCGATCCTGTACCTTGTGGCGTCGTAATGGTCGGCCTCAAGGTCCCGTATGTAATTCCAGAGCTCCTTTATCCCCATGTTCTTCTGCATCGTCTCGACGCTCGAAAGGTCCTCGGGCTCCACCAGACCGCCGACCGTAACGTCCTTTTCCTCCCTCATGGCCGCCGCGCCTTCCGGGGTAAAGCTCCATACCGAGGCCTGCGGAGCGCTCCACTTGCCGTCCTTCCATACCACAAGCCTCGATTCCACGAGGCCTTTAAGGTCAAAGGGCCTGTCTATCATATAAAAGGTAAGGCCCTGGAGCGTATTTTTCCTGAGGTCGACCTGGCGGATGTTGAATATCCCGTTCTGGGTCCTGAACCACATGCCCTGCCTTCCGGTGGACCCGACCTGCGCGCCCAGCCACCTAGCCTTGAAGGAGTCCATCTTCTTAAGGGACAGCGGGGTCACGTATTCGTTCATGACCACGACCGTCCCGCTTATGACAAGGCCCGCGGCGAAGAGCGGGAACAGGACCCGGAGGAGCTGAATACCGCCCGCCTTCATGGCGGTCAGCTCGCCGTGTCTGGAAAAGATGCCGAGCGAGATGATCGCGGCAAGGAGCGTCGCGACCGGCGAGATCTGGCCTACGATGGACGGCACCTTATAGAGGAAAAAAGAGACGCTTGCGAAGACAGGGACGTTTTTCATGAAGACGTCCATTTTCTCGAATACGTCTATCATCAAGAAAAGCGTCGTAAGCGCGAGAACGGCTATCGCGAAAAGCTTCATGAACTCGGCGAGTATGTACCTTTCGATTATCTTCATGTATGTCTTTTCCCTCGATCGAGGCGCGCCACGAGGCCCCGGGCCGGGTTAAGGGGGGCGTCCGCAGCCCCCCTGTAAAATACGTAGAGCGCGGCCAGGAGCATTATTATATTGGCGCCCCAGACCGAAAGCCACAGCGGCAGTATCCCGTTTTTACCGAGTGTCTCGAGGGCTGTCGTCAATATGTAATAGATAAGAACTATGATGATGGCTATATTAAAGCCCGTAAACTTCTGGACCCGCACCTTCTGTATCCCCAGGGGGATGCCCAGGAGCGCGAAGACGAAGACCGATGCCGGAAGCGCGAACCTCCTGTGGAGTTCGAGGACAAGGGGGCGCGTGTCGCCGCCCTTCGCTCCTACGGCCTTTATCTTGTCGAAGAGCTCGTTTATATAAAGCTCCTTGTCGCCCTTATCGAGCCTGCTTACGGGCTCCTTGCCCGGAAGCTTCAGTTCTACGACGTACGTGGAAAACCGGGCTATGTGATACTCGCCGTCAGGGGCCGCGCCGGAGGGCCTGCTGTGGATAGTGCCGTTCGAGAGTCTAAGAAACAGGGTCGATTCGTCGTTCGACGGCATGAATTCGCCCTTTTGGGCGAAAAATAGCATCGGGCCGCCGCCTCCGTGCTTGCTCTCTCCTTCCTGGGAAATATACATGCCTTCCATCCCGCCGTCCTCGGTGATATGGTCTATGTAAAGGACAGCCCCCTTGAACCTGTCGTAAAAGACCTTCTCCTCTATGCCGGAAATCAGGCGCGTCTTGGCGGTGTCAAGGAGGAGCGTTTTCGTCTTGAGGTTTCCCCAGGGAAATATGTACAGGGTAAAGGCGAGGTTAAGGACATAAGCTGCCACGGCGAAAAAAAGGACCGGCCGCGCTATGCCGTAAAGGGAGAGGCCGGAGGCCTTCATCGCGGTTATCTCGCTGTCGGAACTGAGCCTCGTGAACGCCACCAGCACCCCTATAAGAAAGGAGACCGGCAGGATATACACGAAGAAGGACGCTATTACCGAAAGGACGAACCAGGCCGCAAAGGTTATACCGGCGCCCTGCGTGACCAGGAGCTCGATAAGCTTTATTATCCTGGTCAGAAGCGCGGTTACCGTTAATATGGAAATACTCAGGAGAAACGGTACAAAAGTCTCCCTGAAGATGTATTTATCTAGGGTCCTGGGCATTAAGTATATATGATACTATAAAGCGGACCGGCGGACAATTCCATTTTTTGACGGCATTTTGAGCATTTGGGCTCTAAAGAAAATCCTTACGGCCCGATATACAGGTGGTACTCAAAAAAAACGGTTGCCATCAAGCGTTGCCGGAGTCGGAGCGCCGGATTTTTTGCGGCTGCCAGGCCGTTTTATCGCCGGTATATTGCATACATTAAAAAAAAGAGGCTTGCCGGGCTTAAAGGGCCGGTAGCCCTGGGTCCGCGGGTATTAAAATTAAAGAATTTTCATTTTTAATTCATTTTTAGCTTGACAGCCCCCATGTAAAAAAGGCTATAATCGGAACTACTATCACCCCACACATCTAAATATCGGGAAAACAATCAAAAGGAGGCAAATCAATGAAGAAAGCTAGCTTCTGGATTATCCTCCTGACTTGTATGGGTATTGTTGCCAGCTTGGTCGCCGTGAACACCAGCCGGGCGGAATACGGGGACATAGTCCTTAACAGCAAGTCGGAGAGCATGAAAAAGGCTGGTGTTAAGCCCGTGGTCTTCCCACACTGGTTTCACAGGATCAGGTTCAAATGCAAGGTATGCCACGAAGACATCTTCATCATCAAGAAGGGCGCCAACGACATCAACATGACCAAGATAATGAACGGCGATTTCTGCGGCAGATGTCATAACGGCCTTATCGCGTGGGAACCGCTTTACTGCGAGAGGTGTCATTCTTATACGGGCGACAAGCCTAACGCTCCAACCAATCAAAACTAAAGAGTGAATATCAGTTTGGAAAAAAGGAGGATATAATGAAAGCATCTTCAAAAGGCAGCTTCTTGAAGGTAGCCTTCTCAGTCTCACTCCTTGGCTTTGTGGGATTTGCCGTCACGGGATATGTAGGCACCGCGGCATCAGCGGCGGCGGCTCCAGCGGCCAAAGAGGCGGCCACCAAGAAGGAAGCGCCTAAACTAGACCCTAAAGACCCTGGAAGCGTTATCTACCTCGACACCTCAGGAAAGCCCGCGGGCGTTGGAGACCCGAACAGGCCCCCGAGCTTCGCGTACACCAAGGGGCACGGCTGGCATCCCCAGGCCCTTACGGGATCGAACCTCCCGAAGGACAAGTTCGGGCTCATAGACTGGGCGCGTTCGGTCAGGGAAAACCGCATAGCGCCGAAACCGTCGCTGGACCCCAACGACGACGAGATGCCGCCGCTTAAGATGGACGTCCTCATCCCGACAAAGAGCGACTTTGTAGACGACGTCATCTACCCGCACGAGATGCACACTTTCTGGCTCAAGTGCGAGGTCTGCCATCCCAACATATTCATCCCCCAGAAGGGCGCTAACAATATGACGATGGTGGACATAACAAACGGAAAGTTCTGCGGCAGGTGCCATAACAAGATCGCATTCCCGCTGGCTGACTGCAAGCGGTGCCACGTTTCTCCGAAGAACGCTTCGAAGTAGCTTAATTTTTGCAAGGAGAAGCCATGGCAAAATCGAATATTGCCGCCGTTATCTTAACGGGCCTTTTAATGCCCGCGGTCGCAATGGGCGCAATCGGCAATATAAGGCTTGATGACAAGATAGCGAGCATGCGCAAGGCCGGCGTGGGGCCGGTGATATTCCCCCACGGCAAGCACGAAAAGATTTACAAATGCGGCGAGTGCCACCCGAAGATATTCAAGGACAAGCACGGGGCGAACGACAGCTCCATGAAGTACAATATGGAGGGGAGGTTCTGCGGCTCGCCCAACTGCCACAATAGCATGAAGGCTTTCCCGCTTGACAGATGCGCCAACTGCCACACAAACGTAAGGGCGGCTAAATAACCGCCCTTACGTTTTTTTTAAGCCCTCCCGCCGCATCTTAAGACCCCTTGAAGTTAAAAAATCTGCCGCGATGACCTAACAGATTGCTGAAAAACCCTGAATTTGTTCAGGCTGCTCAAAAAGCTCCAGATGCGAGGCGTCGAGAAGCGAGGAATGAGGCGTACTTTGTATGTACGCCGCAATGACGAGAGACAAAGACAACGAAGCAGATGGACTTTTTCAGCAGCCTGCTAAGTTCCCAAAAGCCGCCCGGCCGATGACCTGTCTGCGAATAAATAAAGCTCCCCTTTTGCCGGCCTTATCATCTGCGCCGGATAGCGTCCAGGGCCTCCTTCAAGGACCTCTCGTAGAACGTCCGCCTTATTTTCCCCGGAAACCAGGAATACCACGTTGGAGGCGTTATTCACGAGCTTGAGAGTCATTGTGACACGCCACGCTCCGAGCCTTTCAACGTAGTTCTCGACAACAAGCCTTTGCCTCTCCCGGAGGGCGCTTGAGCCTGGAAATAGCGATAGCGTATGCCCGTCTTCGCCTATCCCTAGAAATACCAGGTCGAAGGACGGGGTCCCCCCTCTTGCCCCCCCGCCTGCTTTCACCCCAAAAAATTCAGTCAGCTCCCCTTCATAGGCCCTTGCGGCCTCACCGGGGTCGAGTTCGCCCTTTATCCGGTGAACGTTACCGGCAGGTATATTTATCTTTGAAAGGAGCGTTTTATCGGCGGCGCGGAAGTTACTCCGGGGGCTTTCCGGCGAAACGCACCTTTCATCGCCCCAAAAGAAATGGACCCGGTCCCAGGTTATGTTGTTCCGATACTCCGCGGCCAGGACCCTGAAAAATACCTGAGGGGTGCTGCCCCCGGAAAGGACCGCGGTAAAAAAACCTTTCCTCCTTACCTCTTTTTGATAGAGCTTAAAAAAGAGCGCTGCTGCGGCCCTGCCAAGGTGCTGCGGGCTTTCGAAGACGGTCTTTTTCATAATATTACGGGCATTACCCGAGGCGGGCCGCGTAGCGGGCCGCGCCCAGAAGCCCGGTCTTGTCGTTAAGTATCACATGTACCGGCACACTCGATAAAACCCCCCCCAGACGGCCTTTACCGCGAAACGTTTCGATGAAGGCGTTGTTTTTAATCAGGGCGGGAAGTATCCTGACGGCTATGCCTCCTCCCACGTACAGTCCTCCGACAGGGAGTACGCGGAGCGCGAGGTTCCCGGCCTCCGCGCCGTAGACCGAGATGAAGAGATCGAGGGCGCTCCTGCAGACTTCGTCAGTCCCGCTCATCGCCTCCTCGGAGATGCCGGCGGCCCCTTCGGCCTCGATCCTTTTCCGAAGGTCCGCCGGTTCCGCGACACCGCTTCTATTCCTCAAGAAGTCATAGACGTCCTCAAGGCCCCTGCCCGA
>DAIDBB010000223.1 GCA_027310325.1 bacterium
GGTATGGGCAGCCCGGCGTTTTCGAGCATGACCCCGAAAAAGAGTATCCAGTAACTGTAGATTGAAAATAATGCCAGGATCTCGCTACCGGTAGTTGTCATCGGCAAACCCCTCGATTGAAACCGCGATGAGGAGTAAGAAGGCGCCTTTAGAAAGATAAGGCATTCGGCAGGGTCCGTGCGGCTCAGACGACCGGGAAGGGGCCCGGGAGGAGACAATCCTCTAAGGCCCCTCTCAATCCGTTAATAACCTGGGCCTTTTTGAGCCTTGCCCGGGGCTAAATACCGCAACCCTCGGAGCAGTGCGCAACCGCCCTCAGCATGTACCTTTTCCTTAACATAGGCTCATCTCTCCTTCCAGACCGTTAAATATATTATACACCGTTTCGACGAAAAAAGCTCCGCTATACTTGTTGATTTCCGAAATACCATTGTGATATTTTAAATCCGTTTAAAAAGCCCGCTAACCAAAGGAAAATAGAGATGAAAAAATTTCTCGGACTGGCCGCCGCCGTCCTTGCGGCAGCCCTCGTCGTCCAGGGCTGCGCAAAAAAGGGAGGCGGGGAGACGATAAAGGTCGGCTTCATAGGCCCGCTTACAGGAGACCTGGCGTACGCCGGGGTGAACATGAAGGAGGCGGTAGAGATCGCCCGGGACGAAATAAATAGCAAGGGCGGGATAAACGGAAAAAAGATCGAGGTCATATTCGAGGACGGCAAATGCGGCCCCAGGGAAGCGGCAAATGCCGGCAACAAGCTCATAAACGTCGACAACGTAACGGCTATAATCGGCGGGGTCTGCTCGTCCGAGACCCTGGCCGTAGCCCCCCTTGCGGAAAAGTCGAGGGTCATACTCATATCAGCCGCCTCGACGAACCCGGCGATAACGCAGGCCGGGGACTATGTCTTCAGGGACGTGCCTTCGGACGCCTTCCAGGGCATCTACGCCGCGCGCTATATAAAGCTCAACCTCAACAAGCAGAGGGCGGCGATACTCAAGTGCCTTAGCGACTGGTGCATGGGCGTAAGCGACTCCTTCAAGTCCGAGTACCAGAGGGCCGGAGGGAACGTAGTCGTGGAGGAGGCG
>DAIDBB010000232.1 GCA_027310325.1 bacterium
CTCCTCAATTCAGAGGTCGAAAGGATCACTCAGGGCAAATATCAGATTTACGTAAGGGACCTTGATGAATCGACCATCGGTGTAGTGCTCACCTACATGAAAAAATTCGGCCCCGGCGTGCGGCATCTGCTCTCGGCCAAAGAGATAAACGAGATAAGGCTGCCGGACGAATACGCGGGGCTTACCCTTGTAAACGCCCTTAAGAAGATGGAACTCAGGAAGGCGGAGCTTCCGGGACTTATCGACGGTCTTGAAAAGGAGCTGGCGGATATCTCGCGGCGATGGTACGGAACGACGAGAGGACTGATTGAAGCGGTGGAAGACACGATCGACGAGGTTGGCGCCGTCACATACGCCGCGCAGACGAAATTCGCCTTTGTCATAGAAGGCTGGGTCCCGGATGATATGTTCGCCCTGTTGAAAGAGAGATTTCTAAGTCTCTTCGGGGATAGGATCCTCGTGAGGGAGCTTCAAATAGAGGCTAGGGAAGTAGACCTCATCCCTGTTTATATCGCAAATCCCGGCATCTTAAAGCCTTTTGAGGTGTTTTTGCTCGCCCTCCCTCTTCCGAGGTACGGCTCCGTTGACCCCACGCCTTACATCGCCCTTTTTTTTCCGGCGTTTTTCGGGCTTATCGTTGGGGATATCGGATACGGGACGATAATATTAATACTCAGCCTTTATTTAAGACGAAGGTTCAGGGAGAAAGAGATCTTCCACAATATCTTCTCCATACTCTCCATATGCGGCCTTTCGACCGTTGTTTTCGGGTTCCTCTTCGGGGAGTTCTTCGGAGACCTCGGCGTGAGGCTCGGGGTACTGCGTCCCATCCTCTTCGATCGGGCCGAGGCGCTTAAGACATTGATGGTTTTAACGCTCGGCATAGGCCTCGGCCATATACTTCTAGGGATCATAATAAGCATCGTAAACCATCTTTACAGGGGCAGAACCAGAGAGGCCGGGGCAAGGATATTCTATCTTCTGGTCATCGTTTTATTCATAAGCATCCTCGGCATCATGTTCGGCTATCTGCCGGCGGGCCTCCTTACGCCCGGGGTTATCGCGCTTGTCATCTCTTTTGCGCTGCTTGTAACGCTTGAAGGCATCCTCGGTCCGATTGAATTCATAAAAGCCCTGGGCAATATCCTTTCATATGTGCGTATCATGGCCGTCGGCACGGCTTCCGTCGTGATGGCGATAGTGGCTAACAGGATCGGGGGACTCTCAAAGGACCTCGTCCTCGGGATAATCGCCGCCGGGCTTATCCATACCCTTAACATACTACTTAGCGTATTGAGCCCCACGATACAGTCGATGAGGCTCCATTACGTGGAGTTTTTCAGCAAGTTCTACGCCGGAGGAGGGAAAAAGTATACGCCCTTTAGGAAAAGGTAATCGGCTCAAAAAAACTCAAAGGAGGAGAGATATATGGAAAAAGCGCTTGTAGCTCTTGCTGCGGCAATAGCGATAGCCATACCCGCGATCGCCACGGCCTGGGCTCAGAGCAAGATCGGCTCTGCCGGAGCGGGGGCGATGGCTGAAAAACCGGAACTATCGGGAAGCATCCTCATAATGGTGGCGATCCCCGAGACGATAGTGCTTCTCGGGTTCGTGATTGCTTATCTCATCATAAGTTTCCGTTAAAACGGAGGCGCAGGCATGGAAGACGCGCTTTTAAACGCGCTTGAAGAGGACGCAAGGACGCAGTGCGCCGCGATAATCGAGGAGGCCGGGAAGGCGGCCGCCGATATTATTGCGGAGGCCGAAAAGGAGGTCTCGATCTTAAGGGAAGAAAGGTTCGATTCGCTTAATATTAGACTGAGAGAGCTTAAGACCTCTTCAATAAATGCCGCCCGCGTCAGGGCCGAGGGACTGAAGCTTAAAGCACGGCATGAAATCATAGAAAAGGTCCTTGATGACGCCCTCGAAGGCTTCAAGGGACTCCCGAGAGAGGAATACGCGGAAGTGCTAAAAAGCCTCTATGAAGAGCTTAAGAAAGAATGGGGCTCCAGGGAAAAGCCGGTAGTGCTCGTCAACCCGGAGGATACAGGCTTCATTAAAGAAGCATCTTTTGAAGTGAGGCCCGACCCGGACGTCCGCCTTGGGGCCGTGTTTGTCTCAGGGGACGGACGTATAAGATACGAAAACACGATACCGTCAAGGATAAAAAGCATAAGGCCGGACCTCGTCGCCGCGGTTGAGAAGACCCTTTTTGGGGTAAACTCTCTGTAGAAGATATGAGTCGCGATAATATGGAACTCGATTATTTCAACGCAAGGGTGAGGGGTTTAAGGGGGAGGCTTTTAGTCGGCCGGGATTATGAAGCGCTTCTCGGGCTGGAAGGCATCGGGCAGTGCCTTGAAAAATTGAAATCCACATCATACGGGCCCGATATCTCGGTCATGGAAATGACGCAGGAAAAAACCGGGGATATCATCTCCCCGACCCTTAAAAAAAGCCTTGTCGAAACTTTTGCCTTCGTCTGGAAGATAGCGCCCGAAAGGGCAAGAAGGCTATTAAAGGCGGTGTTTTCAGCATGGGAGGCGCATAATCTTAAGGCGATAATAAGGGGGATCGCGAAGGGCGTGAAGCGCGAAGAACTCATCGACTGCCTTATCCCGGCGGGCTCCTTCGACATGGCCGCCATAACTTCTCTTCTCGAGGCAAAGGACATCAAGGATCTTATAAGCATCCTCGAAACCTGGGGAAGCCCCTATGCGGAGCCGATGAAGAAAGGGCTCGAGACATATTTAAAGAGCGGAAGTATCTTTGATATTGAACTCGCCATAGACTTTTTCACAACGCGCTTTTACCAACAGTACCTCGGGAACGGGTCTCTTGACGATGCGATCATAAAAGACGTCCTTTCGATGAGGGCGGACATACATAATATCATGACCGTTTTTAAAATAGCCGGCGAGGGTTATGCGGCCGAAGAGGCCGGGTCTTTCTTTATTGAAGGCGGAAAAAGGCTTTCGAAAGATGAATTCCTGAGCCTCCTGGAGACAAGGGACCGGGATGAGATAGTTCGGAGATTGAGCGAAGCGGTAAAGGACGGGGATCTCAAGGAAGCGTTATCCGTTGCCGGCACGGAAGACATGGGTATATTTGAGGACCGCCTTATTGGCCTTGTCGAAAGGCACGCTCGCAGGCTCTCAATCACCGAGCCTTTAAGCATCGCCGTCGCGGTCTCTTTCATATATTTGAAGGTCAGGGAGATAAAGAATCTTAGGCTGATCGCCATGGGCAAAAAAATCGGCATCCCCTCCGAAAGCCTGAGGGGGTTTTTGATCTATCCAGGATAAGGATGGTTTTGAGGATATGGCGGGATTCATCATCATAACCGGGGAAGGCTCCTCACGCGGTTTTAATGCGCCGGACTCGATTGCAGGGAGGTACGGGAGGGAGAGGACGTTTCAGGCCTTCTCGTCTCCCTTCAGAACGAGGGCAGGTACGGGCTTGTCGCGATAGAAGAAGGGCTTTTAGGAAAGGTTCCTGAAAATGTAATGCGGAGGATAAAAAGAAAAGGGCTGCCTCTCATAGTCCCCATAAATATCCCCGCCAGGTGGGAGGAGGTCGAGTTCGGGGAGTCGCCGGCGGTAAGGCTCATAAGGAAGGCGATAG
>DAIDBB010000235.1 GCA_027310325.1 bacterium
GGATACCGACGACCAGAAGAACCGGCGCGAGCGCAAGGACAAGCATGAATTCAAAATTGCCTTTTAAAATGAATATCAAATATTTCATCATCACATTTATCCTGCGGCGGCCATGGCTTCTAAGGCTTGCCTGTGGCTCTCAGCTTTGCGGAGCCGGGTTAAGATATTTTTTACCGTCCCTGTAGCAAGATTCAGGCGCGCGCCTATTGAAGCCGCGCTGGCTCCGTTCTTTGACAACTGCATAACCTCCTCATCCCGACGAAGAGCGGCTGCGCGCCGCTCTGCCCGCCTGATCTCTATACAGGTCAGGTCAACTATGTCCCAGGGCAACTCCATCTCCCTGGCGATAACTGAGACGGCTTTGCGGGGAGGGAGCTCTTTCAATTCCCTTAACTTTGACGCAATAGCGGCCCACTGAGCCTCTTTAGCGTCCTGGCGGTCGAGTTCCCCGGCCTCAAATGCCCTGCGGGCCTTGTAGGTCCTCTGGGCGCGTCCAAGAGCCTCACCGAGTTCCTGGAAGGTCCTGGCAAGTAAAAAGCAGTCCTCTGCGTCGAGCTTAAGCGTCACCGTAACCGCTGTGGGGTCAGACTGATCCCTTGAATCTACTTCAAGAAGCATAAACCCTCCAAACGGAGATTTATATCAGTATATTCGGAGGGTATAGGGATTTTTTCAAGCTGTATATAAGGACAGGCAGGGCCGCAAGCGCCGGAAGGCAATTTGACATAATATCCATCGTCTGCAACCCTGAGAGTGACGCCCCGAGCAAGGGGAGGGTGGAGGCATGAGGGAAGTATCCTGCCCACCACAGGACAGCAAGGAGAACAAAGCCGGAGGCCTTCGCCCAGGTCTTCAAGATGTGCTCCCAGGCCTTCCGGGTAGACTCCGGGGCGCGGGATTCGGCGGCGAGCAAAAGGACTGTTTCAACAGGGTCCCCGGCGAGGCCAGCGAGCTTTTTACATGTCTCATCTGATGGGTGATTTTCTCCACTTCTTAAGTGGCAAACAGCAGAATTTTTAATTCCGAGTCTATCAGCAAGCTCCTTATCAGTAGAGATTCCTGCCTTCTTTTTAACCTCGTCTAAATAGGCTGAAATTGTCAACATAACGTACATGCCCTCCCCATAACGTAACGTTACAGAGAGTATAATCCTAAAATAACCGCCCAGCAAGCAATTTTTTCTCTTGACAATTGCTTGCTGGGCGGTTATTTTAGGGATCGTAACGTTCGTTCATTGTACCAGCCCGCCCCTGAAAAGGCCCTCATTGTGGGGGACGAAATGGCAAGACCGCCCAGGGGCGGGCACTCCGTACAT
>DAIDBB010000237.1 GCA_027310325.1 bacterium
GGGAGAGACAAAATTTCCCCTCCCTTGATGGGAGGGGATGAAGGGGAGGGTGAGAAGTCTTTAAAAAATACAAGATTAAGGGAGGCCGTCATGAGACTTTCAGACCACTTCACCCTCGAAGAGATGACGCGCACCGGGACCGGACTTCCGAACGTCCCGTCGGAGGCGGAGGTCGAGGCGCTCAAGGGGCTCTGCTCCTCCGTCCTCGAGCCCATCCGCGCGGAGTGGGGCCCGATAAGGATAGGCTCCGGTTACAGGTCCCCTGACGTGAACGCCAGGGCCGGCGGCGTGCCGGGCTCCCAGCACTGCCTCGGCGAGGCCGCGGACATAGTCCCGATCGAGGCCGGCCTCGACATGGTCTTCGACTGGATAGTGAAGGCGGGCGCGATAAGGTTCGGCCAGTGCATAAGGGAGGAGAAGGGCGGCAGCCGGTGGATACACGTGTCGCTCCCGAGGGCGGGCAGAGAGAACCAGGAGGCGCTGGTTTATGACGGGCATCATTACAGACCCTACGCCGGGTGACCTTTCATGCAAGGAAACTGTCCGTTTGCAGATCGCAACGCTCCCCTGGCAATGACAGTTCACCCCCACCCGGGCCCTCCCCCGTCGAGGGGGAGGGAGAGACAAAATTTCCCCTCCCTTGATGGGAGGGGATGAAGGGGAGGGTGAGAGGTCTTCCGCGGGTTCAGGTTTTCAACCTGAACCCGTTTAGTTTCGTATACATGAAGAAGCTGATACCTTCGATGAGGCCCTTGCCCGTCAAAATGAATTATTTGGTTCAGGGTACAACCCTGGACCCGCATAAATTTCAAAGACCGCTTGTTTTTCAAGGGAGGCTCCGCTAAAAACCATGTACGACGAAGAGAAGGCAAAAAAGGAAATATCGGCGCTCCCTCTTGACGCGAGGCTCCACCTCCAGCACGTATACCGTAACGGCCTCCAGACCATAGCGTGCATGCTCGAGGCGGGAAGCGCGGACGGCGCCTGGGACGAGGTCCGGAGGCTCGCTTGCGAGCTTCAAACGCTCGGGTTATGAATATTTTTGATATTCTTTTTGCGGGTCCGGGCGCGGACGCCGGAACCGCGGCCAGCCCTTTGATTTTTCTTAAACATTTTCCTCAACACGTCTTCTTTAGCCGTCTTCATGGCGATACAGGCGCTTAATATCCGGGTTTAAAAAAATCGTCCGTCGAAAGTATCGCCCGGCGGCCCGTTCGGCCATTTTTTTCGTTTTATGCGCCTGTTTTAGGCCCCCCGTTTCAAACATTTATGATAAATGTCATTGAATCAATTAGAACTGTAACCCGTAAAATTCTATTGACATGACTTTTCAAAAGGTTTATAATTCTTTATTGTAGATTGGAATCAATATAAAGTAATAATCTCTTAAGACTTTTGAGGTTCCCTCACAGCCACCTAACAGGACCGATGTCCTGCTTGATTAAGGCCAACTCTTCCCGGCGGTCCCCAGATCATGACGGCCAGAATGTCCGTACCCCCGGCGAGACGAAGCCCGTCTCTTCCAATGAAGCAAGAGATGACGCGGCGCCGGTTTAACGCGGATATCTTGATCGTCTTCATCGAGAAGTCCCGCGATACCTTTCAGGAGGTCTTCAAGGCGCGGGCAGAGGGCCCGGCCTCAGGGATCCCGGCCCCGGGCGCGTGATCGGAACTTTTAAACCCAAGAGCGCCTTACCGGCCTCTTAAGAAGGAGACATTATGGGCGTAAGCTATAGCGAGATAATAGAAAGGATGCGCTGGGCCGGAAAGCTCAAGAACGACTCCGCGGTCGCAAGGACCCTCGGGGTCACGCCGCAGGCCCTTTCGAACTACAAGAAGAGGGGCGAGATGCCGACCGACCTGGTCTTGAGGTTCGCGAACATCTATGGCCTCTCGGTCGACTGGCTCATAACCGGCGAGGGCGAGATGTACAAGGCCGGCAGGGGCGAGCTTTCGGGCAAGGGATATCTCTACGCCGCGGAAGATACCGCCGCCTACGGCAGGGACGTCCGGCCGCCTGACTTCTCGGCGCTCACCCCGGACGAGATAATCTACGTCGGAAAGCTCCTTAAAGTCCTCAGGAGCCCGAACAAGAGCACGTCGGTCGCCATGAAGTACAGCGTGGACGCGTTATTGAGGGCCTCCGAGGCCGCGGAAGCGCCGGAGGAAAAGGAGTAACCGGGCCGGGCGGAATAGAGCCGGCGGGACCTTGACGGGGCCGGGCCTTTTGGCCCGGCCCTTTTTTTGTCCGCCCCGCGCGCCTCGGCAAGCCCTTGACAAAATGCCCGATATAAAATAACATAAGCGTTATCGGCAGATTGGGCGTATTCAGCGCGAAGCCGGGCATGGGCCCGACGGAGAGAGGGATTGACGATCAAGAGGGATCCTTTCAAAGACCTATTGTTCATCCACGAGAGGATGAGCCGTCTCTTTGACGAGACGATCCTCCGGTTCAGGAGCACCGCCGGCCTTTCAGGCGGCGTCTGGTTCCCGCCGGTAGACGTCTACGAGACCGAGCACTACATCGTCTTGAAGGCCGAGCTGCCCGGGATCGACATGAACAGGCTCTCCATCGAGGTCGAAGGCAACGTCCTCACCATAAAAGGCGGGCGCAAACAGAGGGCCGACGTCAACGAGTGCAACTACCACAGGATGGAGCGGCCTTGCGGGACGTTCCACAGGGTCTTCAGCCTCCCCAACGCCGTGAACAGAAACGAGATAAAGGCGACCCTTCGCGACGGGATACTCCGCATCGTAGCGCCCAAGGGGTTCGAGCCGCTCGAGCCCTGCCCGGGGAGCGCGAGGATAAGGGTCGAATAACGCCTTCGGCTCTCGCTCAAAAGATTCGAATTCAAGGACACGGAGACGCCATGGACGAAAAAGACGCCGCGGCCGCGACGGAAGCGCCGGAAAAGGCCGGGGCCGGGGAAAAGGGCCTCCCTCCGCTCGACTTCTCGACCTTCATACTGTCGCTTTCGACTTCCGCCCTCATGAACATGGGCCTGGTCGAGAACCCGGTGACCAAAAAGACCGAAAAAGAGATGCCCGCCGCCAAGCAGACGATCGACCTCATCGTGCTCTTGAAGGAAAAGACGAAGGGCAACCTCTCGGAGGACGAGACAAAGCTCATCGACGGAGTGCTCCATGAGTTAAGGCTCTGGTACGTGAAGGCCGGGGCCTGAGAAAGCCCGGCCAACTCCCGCCCCCTCGCCCGCGGTCCGTACGGACCGCGGGCAGAGGGCGTTTGCATT
This sequence comes from bacterium, assembly GCA_027310325.1. Lineage (GTDB taxonomy): Bacteria > Desulfobacterota > GWC2-55-46 > GWC2-55-46 > GWC2-55-46 > JAKAIQ01. The sequence continues at coordinate 3,252 of DAIDBB010000237.1, forward strand.
TCGGTCTCAGGCGCGGCGCCAGGTTTTAATGACGATATCTGACGATATGATGATATAATGATGAGACCGAACCAAGATCTATTCCCGCGCAAAAGCGGTCAAATAACGGGGTGAGCAGATGGACCTGAAAAACTCGAAGATAAACGTTCCGAAGGGGCCGAAGTACGGGATAAGGACCGTCGTGTTCGTGGCCCTTGCCTCCATAATAGCGGGCTTCATTATAACGGCCCGGTTCGACCTTACGAACATGACGGGCGCGCAGACGTTCTGGAAGGACGCCCCTTCCGGGCAGCCGGTGAAGACCATGGGCCCTCCGGACTTCGCGGAGCTGGCCAAAAAGCTCGATCCCACGGTCGTGAACATCTCGACGACGCAGATAATAAAGGAAAAGCCGATGTTCCCCTTCCCGGAGTTCAAGGGGCCTTTCGACGAGTTCTTCGGCGGGGACGACATGAACAAGTTCTTCGGCGACCAGCGGCAGCCGAAGGAGCTGAAGAGGCAGAGCCTCGGGTCGGGATTCATCATAAACAAGGACGGCTACATACTGACGAACTACCACGTCATCGAGAACGCCACGGAGATAATGGTCACGCTCCCGCATAACAAGAAGGACTACAAGGCCAAGGTCGTCGGCTCGGACCAGAAGATAGACATAGCCCTCATAAAGATAAAGGCCGACGAGTCCCTTCCCGTGGCGGTGCTCGGCAACTCCGACGAGGCGCAGATAGGCGAGTGGGTCCTGGCCGTCGGCAACCCCTTCGGCCTCGGAGGCACGGTCACGAAGGGCATCATAAGCCAGAAGGGCCGCATCATCGGCGCGGGCCCATACGACAACTTCATCCAGACGGACGCCTCGATCAACCCCGGCAACTCCGGCGGGCCGCTCTTCAACATGAGGGGAGAGGTCGTGGGGATAAATACCGCCATAGTCGCCGGCGGCCAGGGCATAGGGTTCGCCACGCCGATAAACATGGCCAAGGAAGTCCTCTTGCAGCTTAAGGAAAAGGGGAAGGTCACGAGGGGCTGGGTCGGGGTGAGCATCCAGGAGCTGACCCCGGAGCTGGCCAAGTCCTTCGGGCTTAAGACCACGAGCGGCGTCCTCGTCTCTTCCGTCAGCCCCGGAGACCCCGCGGCCCAGGCGGGGATGAAGGCCGGGGACATCATAACCTCCTTCGACGGCAAGCCCGTCGGCGAGATTAGCGACCTGCCGAGGATAGTGGCCGCGACGCCCCCCGGAAAGACGGTCGAGGTGAAGGCGCTGCGCGACGGGCAGGAAAAGACCATGATGGTAAAGGTGGGGACCAAGACCGAGGAGGCCGCCGCCGAGGAGGAAGCCATGCCCGAAAAGCGCGCCGCGGTCGATAAGAGGCTCGGGATCACCGCGCAGCCGCTTACTCCCGCGATAGCAAAGCAGCTCGGGGCCGCCGACGCCGCGGGGGTCGTCATTTCGAGCGTCAAGGAGGACTCGCCGGCGTGGAACGCGGGGCTAAGGAAGGGCGACATCGTCCGCGAGATAGACAGGAAACACATAAAGACGATGAAGGACTACTCGGCGGCCCTCAAGGCGCGCGAGCGCGAGGAGACGATCCTTTTCCTCGTCGAGAGGCAGGGGCAGGCGATTTACGTAGCCATCAACCTGAAATAGTTAGTGATTACGCTCAATAATACCTTGTCTGCGTTGTCAGAGCTTCAGGGGCAAATCCTCACATACACGAAACGTATGCTCCGGTTTGCCCCCTCGCTCTTCCTGGCATTCAAGGCATTCTTGAGCGTAATGTTTACGTTGTTCGGTGCAAGGAAATTATCCGTCTGCGTTGTCAGAGGGGCGGTAGTTTCAAATCCCCCTTTTCTAAAGGGGGATTGAGGGGGATTATAGAGGGGTCCGATAATCTCCCCTGTCCCCTCTTTAGGAAAGAGGGGGACCTGGAATTTCCTCCTCTCCCCTTGCGGGAGAGGGGTGGGTGAGGGGTGTTTTTTAGTCTGTCATCGCGAGCGTAGCGAAGCGATCTGTTTTTTTTAAAGTCAAGTTGGCCGTCCTTCAATACTTCTTTCTAAGCGGGTTCAGGTTTGCGACCTGAACCCGTCAGTTCGCGGAACCACGGGCGCGCCTTTGATAGCGCTTTTCAGGGTACAACCCTGAACCCGCGAAAGAAATACTCATCCCCTTTACAGGGGGAGGGAGGGGTGATGAGGGGGTCCGAATAATCTCCC
>DAIDBB010000316.1 GCA_027310325.1 bacterium
GCCCGCCGCAATCCCGCCCTTTCAAGGGCGGGTCAAGGCGGGCAATACAAATGACAATTCATTACCATGAAGAATCTCCGCCATTTATGGCGGAGTTCTTCAATTGCTCTCTCTTGTTTTGTGGGCCGCGTTATTCGCGGCCCGTCAAGGCCCTGTCCTCAAAAAAGCCTTTCTTGAAAGCCTCGAACCTGTCGTCCTTTATGGCGGAACGCATCTCTTTCATGAGCCCGGCGTAATAATAAAGGTTGTGCACCGTGTTAAGCCTTGCGGCCAGTATCTCGCCGCTCATAAAAAGGTGCCTCAGGTAGGCCCTTGAGAAGTTCCTGCACGTGTAACAGGAGCATCCTTCCTCGACAGGAGAAGGGTCCCGCTCATATTGAGCATTCTTTATAACCAATTTTCCCCGTCTTGTAAAGAGAGTTCCGTTCCTGGCGTTCCTTGTTGGCATTACGCAGTCGAACATATCCACGCCGGCCTCGACCCCGAAGACAAGGTCTTCAGGGGCCCCGACTCCCATTAAGTACCTTGGCCGGTCCTCCGGCAGGTGCCTCAATGCCGCGTACGCCATCTCCTGCATGAGCGCCTTCTCCTCGCCGACGCTTAAGCCCCCTACGGCGTATCCGTCAAAGCCGATATCCACAAGCGTCCTGGCGCTATCCTCTCTCAGGTCCCCGTACATCCCACCCTGGACGATGCCGAAGAGCGCCTGGCCGTTCGCGGACTTGGCGGCCTTGCATCTTAGCGCCCACCTGTGGGTCAGGTTCATTGAATTTAAGGCGTACTCGCGGTCGGCCGGATAAGGCGTGCACTCGTCAAGGGGCATGATTATATCCGCCCCGAGGGCCTCCTGTATCCCTATCGCGCTTTCGGGCGTGAGGACGCATTTCGAACCGTCGAGATGGGAGTTGAACCTTACGCCCCCCTCGTCAATCTTACGGAGGCCGCAGAGGCTGAAGACCTGGAAGCCTCCGCTATCGGTAAGTATCGGACCGTGCCAGTTCATGAACCTGTGCAGGCCCCCGAGGCTTCCAATGAGCTCATGGCCTGGCCTGAGGTACAGGTGGTAAGTGTTGGCCAGTATTATATCGACCCCGATCTCTTCGAGGTCCGCGGGGGAGAGCCCCTTCACGGAACCCCTTGTGCCGACAGGCATGAATACGGGCGTAGAGAACTCGCCGTGGGGCGTCTTAATCCGGCCAAGCCGCGCGCCGGTCGATCTTTCTTTCTTTAAGAGCTCGAAGCCGTATTCCATGTTCTGTCCAACAGGCCTGCTATGCTATAAGCATGCAGTCACCGTAACTGAAAAACCTGTATCTTTCCTTTATCGCCGCCTGATACGCTCGCATGATGTTATCAAGGCCCGCGAAGGCGGCTACCATCATTATTAGCGTGGAGCAGGGGAGATGAAAATTTGTAAGGAGACCGTCCACGACCCTGAATTCGAACCCAGGGCGGATAAAGATATCCGTTTCTCCCTCGAGCCGGACCTTATCGAAGCCTCCGGCAACCGCGGCCTCAAGCGCCCGTGTCGACGTCGACCCCACGGCCACTATCCTTCTACCCTCCCTCTTTGCCCTGGATACGGCCTCAAACACCTCCGGCTCTACCTTATAGCGCTCCTTGAGCATCCTGTGCTCGCTTATATCACCGACGCGCACAGGCATGAACGTGCCGGGCCCGGTATGGAGGGTTATATAATGGACCTCCACGCCTGAACCCTTTATCCCTTTAAGTACCTCTTCCGTAAAGTGAAGTCCCGCGGTCGGGGCCGCTACAGCGCCCGTCTTATCAGCGAATACGGTCTGATAGCGGATTCTATCCCCTTCTTCGGCCTCCCGCTTTAAATAAGGGGGCAGGGGGACTTTTCCGATCCGTTCAAGTATCTCCAGCCCCGGCCCGTTGAATTCGCATACCCAAAGGCCGTCAGGGCCAGCGCCTGTTACAACGGCCTCCGCGCCTCCGTCAAAAAAGAGCCTTGCTCCGACCCTTATCCCCTTGGCGGGCTTAAGGAGGCAGTTCTAGGCCTCTTTCCCGGACCCCGACTTGCCGCAGGCCAGAAGCTCTATCTTTCCTCCGCTCGATTTCCTGCCGGGAAGCCTTGCGGGCATCACCCTGGTATCATTAAGTACGAGGACGTCACCTGGCCGGAGATATTTTCCCATATCCCGGAAAGCCCCGTGCTCGAGCCCTCCGGTACGCCGGTCCAAAGCCATGAGCCTGGATGAGTCCCTTTCCGGAAGAGGATACCTTGCGATGAGGTCTTCAGGAAGGAAATAATCGAAGTCCTTCAGTTCCATAAAATTTACGGCCGCTTTCCGGGAGAAACTTTTTACAAAAAGGTCCTCTCAAAAAGCCTTTCAATACGCCTTCTCTATAGCCGCGCCGGGGTAGTAATGTCCGAGTATATCCTTATATGAATAACCGTTCTCGGCCATGCCCTTCGCGCCCCACTGCGAGAGCCCTACCCCGTGGCCGGAGCCCTTGCCCTTGAAGTTAAAGAGCCTTCCCTTTACGCCCACCTCGAAGATAGCGCTCTTTAACGTGCCGTAGCCGATTATCTTACGGAGGTCTTCGCCCGTAAGCCTGAGCATCCCGTTTTCACTGTCCCTTATCGCAAGCGTCTTTACCCTGCCGGACGGCGTTACGGCCTCTATATATATTGTTACAGGCCTTCCGATGCTGTATCCGTATGAATCGAGGAGGTCTTTCAGTGTCCCGGCGTCAAGCGTGAATTCCCAGTAGAAATTGGGGGCTGCTGAATCGTAGGGGCTTGCAACGGAATTAAGGTACGGGTAATAATGGGCCCAGACTTCCTTCGAGGATTCCGTCACGCCCCCGGCGTTGGAATGATACACCGTAAGGGCCGGCTCCCCGTTATACGAGAGTATCTCCCCTCTCGTCTCGTTTACGGCCGTGAAGGACGCCGAGTCCTCGGTGGCCGCGCCGTTATAAACCTGCCCCATGACCGAGCCCTCGATGTCATAGGTCCCATCAGACCTTTTCTTCCTCTGGTAGAGGGCATAGGTCCTGGCGATTATGGCCTGCGACTTTATGGCATCCTTCGGCCATTTCGAAGAGATCTCGTTATTTATTATCCCGGCGACGTACGATTCGAGGAAGAGTTCATCTATGACCGCGAGGCCCTTCCTGCCCTCGACGATCTCGATGTCTCCCCTGTAAGGCCTGTTGTTTAAATAGATAAGGTCCTTCTCCTGATTAAACCTGATGGGAAGGCGCTTTTCCCTTCCGTTAACGAGGACGTATCCCGGTGACGTTGCCCTGACCCGCCAGAAATTGTGGCCGATCTTTACATTTAAAGAGCTCACCCCGCCGAGCACCAGGACCCTTATCTTGTCCCCGAAGTAGCCGGCCTGTCCGGGCAGAGCGCGCACGCACCCCGAGATCCCCAGCAAAACAAGAAAAGCAAACCATAACGGCCTTTTTCTCATATCCACGCGGAATAAATCCTTGAACTCGGCCCTCCGGCTTGACTCTGACGAGCGGCTGGAGTTAACCC
>DAIDBB010000328.1 GCA_027310325.1 bacterium
CCAATATCCTATCCGCGATAGCGGGCTGGTCGACGGTGGTATCGGTCTTTTCCGTAATACTGGCCTTCGGGTTTTCCGGGATAGTCGGGATATTCTTCGGGTTTTATCCGGCCTACAAGGCCTCGCTCCTTGACCCGATAGAGGCTTTGAGGCACGAGTAGTTTTATGGTATCCTCGTTCCCGGGATGACAAAAAAGGCCTGAAAAGGTAGAGGTATATGATCAAAAGACCCGTCCTTGTCGCTGTTTGCGTCCTTGCCGCCGCGCAAATGTCTTACGCCGGCCAGACATCCGGAGTAAGCGGCGCGCAGGCCTTCATTAAACAAGGGGAGACGTTAAGCCTCGAGAGGTGCATCGAGATAGCCCTTAAGAACCAGCCCAACGTGATAGCCGCGGTAAATAATGCCGTAGCGAGCCGGAGCCGCGTCGGACAGGCCCAATCCGCTTACTATCCGCAGATCAATGCCACCGCCGCTTACAGCCGCATAGCCCCCGTAGTCAGCCGCGTGACGGTATCCGGGCTTTCCACGTTCTCGGGCGCAGGGCCCTCCTCGTTCGACCAGTATATCGCCAGCGCCACGCTCAACCAGAACATCTACGACTTCGGCAAGACCCCGGCCCAGATAAGGGTCCAGAAGGATAATCTCGAATCCACCACGGCCGACTACGAGAACGCGCAGTCCCAGGTAGCCTTTAACGTCAAGCAGGCGTACTATGCCGTCCTCGTTGCCCAGAAGCAGCTCGACGTGGCCGGAGAGACGGTCAAGCAGCTTGAACAGCACCTCGAACAGGCGAGGGGTTTCTATGAGGTCGGCACGAAGCCGAAGTTCGACGTCACTACCGCCGAGGTAAACCTGAGTAACGGCAGGGTCAACCTGATAGTTGCCGGAAATAACCTCAAGATCGACATAGTAAACCTGAATAACGCCATGGGCCTTCCCGACGCCCCGGACTATTCAATAGAGGACAGCCTCACGTTTCAGAAATACGAGGTTACTCTCGACGAAGTCCTACGTAAGGCATACGTCGCAAGGCCCGATTTGAAGTCGTCCGCCGCCAAGACAAGGTCGGCCGAAGAGTCGGTAACGGTCGCCAGGACCGGCTATTATCCGGCGCTTACCGGCAACGCCAAATACGGCTGGTCCGGCGATAGTTTTCCGCTGGACAGTAGCTGGTCAGCGGGGGTAGCCTTAAACGTACCGATCTTCAGCGGCTTCCTGACCAAATACCAGGTCGAGGAGGCGAAGGCCAACCTGAACGTCGCGAAAGCGAACGAAGACCTCATAAGGCAGACCGTTTTCTCGGACGTAAAGCAGGCCTACCTGAACTTGAAGGCCGCTGGGGACAGCGTCCCGGCCTCCGAGCTTGCCGTAAAACAGGCCGCCGAAAACCTCGACCTCGCGAACGGGAGATACACGACGGGCGTGGGAAACCCGATAGAGGTGACCGACGCCCAGGTAGCCTACACAAACGCCAGGGGCACTTATATAAAGGCCCTTGGGGATTACAGGACCGCACGCGCCGCCCTTGAGAAGGCCATGGGGCTTAAGTAGCCCTGGAAAATATCTTTCTTGTATATCCTGTGCCGTTTCTGGTATAAATAAAAACTTACCCATTAACGCAGGAACGGGGTTCGGGAGAGACGGTGATTGGACGGTATACAAGGGAGGAGATGGCCCGGATATGGGAGCCTGAGACACGGTTCAGGAACTGGCTCGCCATAGAGATACTCGCCTGCGAGGCATGGAACATCCTCGGGAAGGTCCCTGCGCGGGCGCTAAAGAACATAAAAAAGAAGGCCCGGTTCGATATCAAGAAGATTGACGAGATCGAAAGGACCGTCAAGCATGACGTCATAGCCTTCCTCACCTCGGTAGCCGAATTCGTCGGGCCCGATTCGCGCTACATCCACATGGGTCTTACCTCCTCTGATGTCCTCGATACGGCGCTGGCGATGCAGTTAAGGGAGGCCGCGACGCTTATAATCGGGGACATATCCGCCATGATAGAGGTCCTCGAGAAGAAGGCCAAAGAGCATAAATATACGGCCATGATGGGCCGCTCGCACGGGATACACGCCGAGCCGACGACCTTCGGGCTCAAGATGGCGCTCTGGCACGAGGAGATGAAAAGGAACCTCGTACGCATGGAAAGGGCGCGGGACGCGATCTCCTGCGGCAAGCTTTCAGGGGCCGTGGGGACTTTCTCCAGCATAGACCCCTTTGTCGAGGAATACGTCCTCGGAAGACTCGGACTCAAGCCCGAAAAGGTGGCTACCCAGGTGGTCCAGAGGGACAGGCACGCCGAGTATTTCTCGACCCTTGCGATAGTCGCCTCTTCCATCGAGAAGTTCGCCGTGGAGATAAGGCATCTCCAGAGGACCGAGGTCCTGGAGGCCGAGGAGCCGTTTACTGCGGGGCAGAAAGGCTCATCCGCCATGCCGCACAAGAGAAACCCGGTGCTTTCGGAGAACCTCACGGGGCTTGCAAGGTTGCTGCGGGGCTACGCAGTAAGCGCCATGGAGGATATTGCGTTATGGCATGAGCGCGACATAAGCCATTCGTCGGTTGAAAGGGTCATAGGGCCGGACGCGACGATCCTGATGGATTTTATGCTCGTGCGGGCCAGCGACCTCATACGGGACCTCGTCGTTTACCCGGAGAACATGCGGGCCAATATGGATAGGCTGAAGGGAGCGGTCTTCTCCCAGAAGGCGCTTTTAAGGCTCGTCGAAAAGGGTTTTACAAGGGAAGACGCGTACGCGCTCATCCAGAAAAACGCGATGAAGGTCTGGGAGGGCAAGGGGGATTTCAGGACGCTTCTCCTGAACGACGAGAGGGTCACGAAATACCTTACCCCCGAAGAGATAGATTCGTGCTTCGACGTGAGACCTTACCTTAAAAACGTCGACTACATCTTCAGGAGGGCTTTCGGGAAAGAACGGCGCTCGAAGGCAAAAAAAGGGAGGGTTGCCAGATAAAATGAAAAGAATCGAGAAGATCTACGAGGGGAAGGCAAAGGTCCTTTACACGTGCGAGGACCCGAACCTTTTAATACAATATTTCAAGGACGAGGCCACGGCGTTTGACGGAAAGAAAAAGGGCGTTATCCAGGAAAAGGGCGTCCTCAACAATAAGATTTCCTCCCGGATATTCAAGCACCTTGAAGAAAGGGGGATAGAGACCCATTTCGTGGAGATGCTCTCGGACCGCGAGATGCTGGTAAGGAAGCTCAAGATAATCCCCATAGAGGTTGTCGTCCGCAACATCGCCGCAGGGAGCCTCGCGAAGAGGATGGGCGTCGAAGAGGGGACTCCTATGAAGGAGACCGTACTCGAGTTCTATTACAAGAGCGACCCCCTCGGGGACCCGATGATAAACGAATATCACGTAAAGGCCTTCAACCTCGCGAAGCAGGACGAGCTCCGCAGGATGGAGGTCCTGGCCCTCAAGGTCAATAAATTCCTGTCGGATTTCTTTGACGAACGGGGTATAATATTGGTTGATTTCAAGCTCGAGTTCGG